>CAIYQV010000311.1 GCA_903928365.1 uncultured Flavobacteriia bacterium | reverse complement strand
TGCAGGTGAAGGAACATCTTGGTCGTGGGGTGGAGATGCGGCATCCAATACGAGTCAATTTTTTACGGTAACAAGTCCGGGAATTTTCAGTGCTACCGTTAGTGGGCTATGTGGTTTGGGGAGTGATCAGATAGTTGTTTTACCTTGTGCAAATGAAGAACCAGCGGATAGTAATACAGTAGAATTTACCTTCCCCAATGTAATCACACCAAATTCAGACGGAATTAATGATCTTTTCGAGGTGGCTAATCTGCCGGAGAATACGGAGGTATTTATTCTCAATCGTTGGGGGAATGTCGTATTCTCATCGAATAATTATCAAAACAATTGGGCCGGAACAGATACTACAGGTAAAGAATTGGTTGATGGCGTTTATACTTATAAATTCAAAACAAAAGCAGGAAATGTAGGTCATGGGTTTGTAACTTTAATACGATAAATGATTGACTCATGATAAAGAGAAAATTCCTTTTCAGTTTCCTTTGTTTCATATTGCAAACTCCTTTTGTTTTTGCTCAATTGCAAAACAATAATTGGGTTTTCGGCTATGGAGCCCGCGTAAATTTTTCAGGTCCAATCCCGGTAGGCTCTAGCAATGCAGCGATCAACTCAAATGAATCAACGGCAAGTGTTTCAGACCCAAGCACAGGACAGTTACTTTTCTATACCGATGGCAGAAAGGTCTGGAATGCAAACAATCAGGTTATGCCAAATGGAGCCAATCTGTTGGGTGGATTTTATAACTCATGCACCCAGGGAGCGTTGATCGTACCTTTTCCTGAGGATAACCAACGCTATTATCTATTCACACTCGAAGAGCTGGAGGCGCTTTCCTTAAGTCCGGTTGTTGACAATGGTTTGAGATATAGTGTGGTGGACATGTCATTGAATGGGGGTCTTGGAGATGTCCAAGTTGCCACAATGAATACACCACTAGCATCTGATTTGACCGAAAAATTGATTGTTATTAGAAGTACTGAAATACAAGGTTTTTGGGTGATTGCTCATAAAAAGAATGCGAATGAATTTCTAGCTTGGAAAATTGATGCGTGTGGTGTCTCTACACAACCCGTTATTAGTACAGTAGGTTCAATTTTTGCGATTTCTCCCTTCTTTGGTGCGTATGAAGCTTGGGCAGGAGCAATGGATGCGTCTCCTGATGGAAATCGGATTGGTATGCCAATAGATTGGAGTGACCGCATTGAATTTTTCGATTTCAACAAGACAACGGGAGTTGTAAGCAACCTACTAACCGTTAATGTTACGGATGATTCAACTCCAGGATTTCTCAGAAAGTATGGCGCTTGTTTTTCTCCCGATGGATCAAAATTTTACTATACAAATATCAATTCGGTTTATCAATTAAATTTAAGCACCTATACTTCGGCTGCCATAGCATCTTCAAACACCTTGATTTATTCTCCAATTCTTGAACCCAACGCTTATCCCTGTTTACAAATCGAACAAGCCCCAAACAATAGATTGTATGTGGCAATAGGTAACGCTGAAAGGCTGGATGAGATCTCAAATCCTAATTCATTGGGACTAGGCTGTGCTTATGTAACCAATGCTGTCAGTTTCGGTCCTGCAACATGTCAACTCGGCTTGCCAGCTCAAGTTCCACTTGGGGGATTTGCAGCTAGTTCAACCATTGCATTTCTCCCTGATTCGTGTTTACAGAGTTCTATTTCATTTTCAATTGCAACAGCATCACCCATCAATCAAATAAATTGGAATTTTGATGATCCAACTTCAGGAGCAAATAATGTATCAACGTCTTTAAATCCATCCCATCAATTTTCTGAACCAGGAACCTATCAAATTACGGCTATTGTTGAGTTTGATTGCTATACAGACACGATTTCTCAAAACATTACATTGTTTGATTGCTCAGAAACAATAACAACAATTATTCCATTTGAATTCCCCAATGTTATCTCACCCAACGGAGATGGCATCAACGATCTTTTTGAAGTAGAAAATCTACCGGAAAACACAGAAGTTATTGTCCTCAACCGCTGGGGGAATGTCGTATTCTCATCGAATAATTATCAAAACAATTGGGATGGGAAAGACAATTCTGGTAAAGAGCTGGTTGATGGGGTTTATACTTATAAATTCAAAACAGTAGAAGGTAATGTAGGTCATGGGTTTGTTCATTTGATTCGCTAGGTAATTATTGAAAATTTAGATTTCAATTTCGTTTTTATTCTGAAGTAATTGTTGATACTTAGCTTTGATGATGACTATTCACGCATAAATCGATTGATCCGAAAAATAATTTTGATGTAAAACTGTAATCGTTTAATTTCGGCAAATGATGAATTGTATTTCCAGACTATTTTTATTTGTCTCGGCCTATTTTATCGTCCCTATGGGATATACCCAAACGAATAGTTGCGCTGAATTCTCAATTACCCAAGTTTATCCCGATTCGCTTAATACAAACGATTATCAGATTAGTATTCAGAGTTCATCCGGACCTTTGGAAATAGTTAATTACCCGCATGTTACTGCTGTTTTGGATTGCAATGGCGATACAGTAGCTACAGGTGGATTGTTCTGGTTTGGTCAGTTTGGGGAGACGATTCAGGATTATCCGGTTACTTTAACAGGAGAAGGATCCATAACGTGTTATCCATTGACAGCAATTTTTATCTATGGAGTGGATGGTGGTATTGAAGACACCTGTTTTTTGAGTTATGGTATTGTTGGATTAAATAATTCTTTAGGCGATGTTCTGCCGAATACAGTCTATCCAAATCCTTCAAATCACTTCATTCAACTTGGAGAAATTCCTGAAACAGCTTTCAGAATAGTAAATTCTGTCGGACAAGTTGAGATGATTGGAAAAACTCAAGGAGTAATTAATGTGGAATTCTTGAAAAGTGGTGCGTATTTTCTCGAATTAAATGATTGGCCATCAAAGAAGATTCTTCGATTTTACCGTCAATAAAAAAGACCGATCTGTTGACCGGTCTTTCTCATTAAACTTTAACATCTTGTGGCATTACTGCTTTTTAGTGCAACAAGCCTTCCCTTCTGCAGGCTTCGTGCAAGAAGATCCGGAAGTAGCTTTGTCTGCAGAGCAGCATGCTTTTTTCTTCTTTTTCTTTTTGTCGTCTTTTTTTACTTCTGTAGGATTACCGTTTACAGATGCGTACGCAGTAGTAGCTACTGATCCGACAAATGCTGTTAGAGCTAAAGCAAGGATTACTTTTTTCATGAGATTAAGATTTTACGATCGAAAGTTAAGAAGATTATCCTAATTCGCCAATTTTTGTAAGTTTAGCTTTCACGACATCTCCTATTTTAACATTTATTTTAGAATCTAACGGTAAGAAAAGATCAATGCGCGATCCAAACTTGATGAATCCGAATTCGTCTCCTGTCTTAACTGATTGATTGATATTTACATAGTAACAGATTCTTCGAGCCACAGCACCTGCGATCTGGCGAAATAACACCTCTTTTCCTGAGGAATGTTCAATCACCATCGTACTTCTTTCATTGTCCGTGCTGCTCTTTGGGTGCCAGGCCACCAGGAAGAGACCTTGATGATATTTTACATATTTGACCAAACCAGAGATCGGGTTGTAATTCGCATGCACATTCAATGGTGACATAAAAATAGACACTTGAATTCTTCGGTCATGAAAGTATTCAGTCTCTTCTACTTCTTCTATGACTACCACCTTTCCGTCAGCTGGACACATAATGTCGTTCTCGCCATAGACGCACGTTCTGTTTGGGACACGAAAGAACTGAATGATCAGATAGGCCATTGTTAAAACGCCTAAGGACAGGAGTGCAAACAACCAAAGCCATCCTGTGTATTTGAACAGGAAATAATTGAGAAATTGGATTCCGGAGAGAAGAAGTAATCCTCCGGTCATGATCAAATAGCCTTCTCTGTGTAGTTTCATAAATTAAAATAAACTTGAATATTCATAGATCATTGCCCAGCAGTAAAAGAAGGGAATGGCAAATAAAGCTGCGTCGAACCGATCGAGAATGCCACCGTGTCCGGGAAGAATTGTTCCTGAATCCTTAATGTTCAGACTTCTTTTGAATAATGATTCCAACAAGTCACCAAAGATAGCGCATGGTGCTATTATTGCGGCGGAGATCACCCAAAACAACTCGTCTCCTCGATTAACGAATGCGCCGAATATATAGCCAATAATAAGGGTGACGAGAATACCTCCAACCGTTCCTTCCCAGGTCTTTTTGGGAGAAATACGTTCAAAAAGTTTGGTCTTTCCAAATTTTCTCCCGGTCAGATAGGCGAAGGTGTCGTTTGACCAAATCAGCAGATACATACCAACAACAAGTGGCATGTAGTGGTTTTCCTTGTCCTCCCTGAGGTTTAGATCGATCGTCAGCCAAAATGGTAAAACGATGTAAATGATCCCAAAAACCAATACGGAGATGTTGACGAGCGGATGTTCGCTTTTGCGCCATAATTCCTCCAGAATTAAGGTGAAGAATAATGGGAAAATAAAAAGAATACTGATAATTGGTAACCATTCCAGACTGAATCCAACCAGTAAAGCAAAGATAAAGATGCCGATAAAGATTCCGATCTCTGTGCTTACTCTTACAACCTTGTGTTTATTGAATAAATTGTAGAACTCAAGTAAGCCAAGCACCATAAAAACGGAGAAAACGATTGCCTGTGCATAAGCATCCCAAAGTATAGAACCAAGTACCACAAAGGCAAATAAGGTTCCTGTGATCGTGCGCTGAAGCAGATTGTTCATCGTACGAATTTACATTTTTACTCTGACAAATGATACATTCGCAACGCTTGCCTAGCTTTCTGAGTTTGGCTCAATACCACTTTCTTCAGAATCTTCAGAGCTAGGTTCGGAAGCATTTTCTTCAGGTTCGGCCGATTCTTCAGCTACATTTGTAGTCTCAAGAAGAGCGTCTGCAGTCTCAGTTGTTTCAGTTGAATCCTCTGTTTCTGATTTTGGTTCTTCCTCGACATCCCATTGACGTTTCCCAAATATTTCGATCAGATCCTCTTTGAAAATAACTTCATGAGTTAACAGTTTCTCAGCAAGCAGTGTCAATTTATCCTTATTTTCTTCCAGTGTTTTTAATGCACGCTGGTATTGACTTTCCACAAGCTTACTTACCTCCTCATCGATGACTCTTGCGGTATCTTCAGAATAAGGCTTAGTGAACGTATCACGGCCCTGTGAATCATAGAAAGAGATGTTACCTAATCGATCATTCAAACCGTAAATCGATACCATCGCATAGGCTTGTTTGGTCACTTTCTCAAGATCGCTCAAGGCTCCAGTACTGATCTTTCCGAAAATCAACTGTTCAGCGGCTCGACCACCCAATGCAGAACACATCTGATCGAGTATCTGGTCTGTCGTAGTGATACTTCTTTCTTCCGGTAAATACCAGGCAGCCCCTAAGGATTGTCCACGAGGAACAATGGTTACTTTTACTAACGGATGCGCATACTCTAGCAACCAAGAGATCGTGGCATGTCCCGCTTCGTGATAAGCAATTGCCTTTTTCTCCTCTTTTGTAATGATCTTATTTTTCTTCTCTAAACCTCCGATGATTCGATCAACGGCATCCAGAAAATCCTGTTTCTGAACAAATTTCTTGTCTTTACGAGCTGCAATTAGAGCTGCTTCGTTACATAGATTCGCGATGTCGGCCCCAGAGAATCCTGGTGTTTGCTTCGAAAGGAAATCAATGTCGATTCCAGGCTCCAGTTTGATGGGTTTTAAGTGTACTTGGAATATTTCCTTACGCTCATTCAAATCTGGCATATCCACGTAAATCTGTCGGTCAAAACGTCCGGCACGCATCAACGCGCTGTCTAAAACATCTGCTCTGTTCGTTGCTGCAAGAATGATCACACCTGAATTCGTTCCGAATCCATCCATTTCTGTTAAGAGCTGATTCAGTGTGTTCTCACGCTCATCATTGGATCCGAAACTATTGTTCTTGCCTCGAGCACGACCAATCGCATCGATCTCATCAATAAAGATGATGGAAGGAGCTTTTTCTTTGGCTTGTTTGAATAAATCACGCACCCTTGAGGCACCTACACCCACGAACATTTCAACGAAATCAGAACCTGAAAGTGAGAAAAATGGCACTTTAGCTTCCCCTGCAACAGCCTTGGCAAGCAACGTCTTACCTGTTCCCGGAGGTCCAACAAGTAAGGCCCCTTTTGGGATTTTTGCTCCCAGTTCAGTGTATTTTTTCGGATTTTTCAGGAATTCAACGATCTCTACGATCTCTTCTTTTGCTCCTTCAAGCCCTGCTACATCTTTAAACGTAATATTGGTTGATTTTCCTTTCTCGTATACCTGTGCCTTGGATTTGCCGATATTGAAGATTTGACCTCCGCCTCCGCCTCCGCCACCAGTCATTCGGCGCATGACGAACATCCAGATAACCACCAGAATAATGATTGGGAACAAGAAGCTGAAGATACTTTCAAAGTAATTTACTTCCTCCGTATCAATGAGTTCTACAATTGGAACAAGTGCTTCTTTCTCTTTTGCACGTTCCTTGTTTTCTTCTTTAATCTCGTTATTAATGTCCTGTCTGACGTGTGTTTCAAAATTGGCTGCATCAATGATCTTTAGTTCAAATGTCGGATCATTGGATTTCATGTTCGTCCCTTTGGACAAATAGGATTTGATCGGCTGGAATTGCTTGTCTTTAGAGGATAGAATGTATTTCTTTCCTTCATCCGTGACTTTAAAGTCAATACGACCTTTATTCACCATTTTCGCATTTCGGACAAATCCGTTCACTGCCAAGTCGTCGAATGTACTTATGTAGGTTACGGTGATTCGGTTTCCTGAGCTCATGAAAACCTGAAAACCAATAATAGCTATGGCAATGGCTGCGTAGATCCAGTAAATGGAAAACGGATTTTTTTTCTTGTTTTGTTCTTCTGACATGTATGTATTAATTCAAATTTGGAACATCAGTTCGTTCTGCATCGGACCAAAGGTCTTCCAGTTCATAGAATGAACGCGCATCTTTGTAAAATATATGAGCGACTACGTTAATATAATCTAAAAGAATCCATTCGCTGTTGGTTTTTCCTTCGATATGCCATGGTTTTTCACTCAATTCTTTTCTCGTGTGACGCGTGACTGATGTGCTGATCCCGTCCACCTGAGTAGAGGATTCTCCACTGCAGATTACGAAAAAATCACATACCGAATTGGAGATCTTTCTTAAATCTAAAACAACAATGTCCTTGGCTTTGTTCTCTTGCATTCCCTCCACAATGGCGTCGCAAAGACGGCGGGAATCAGTATCTGTTTTTCTCTTTGGCATCAATGGTTATTATACAGTGCAAAACTAACTTTTAATTTTAACTTTGGCTGTCGTTCATGTGCTTATGTCTTCATCAGATCAGGTTCCAATCGGACATCGAATAATTCGTTTAGACAGCGTTGATTCTACCAACAATTATGCTGCCAAGCTGCTTTCGTCAGGTGAACTCTCACATGGTTCGGTAATTATGGCAGATGAACAGACAGCCGGTAGGGGGCAGCGAGGGTCTTCATGGACTTCAGGGGCAGGAGAGAACCTACTTTTGACCATCGTGCTGAAGCCTGCCAATCTGTCTGTTTCAGAACAATTCAGACTTACACAGTTTGCCTCGTTGGGCCTGATCGATCTTTTAGCAAAATACCATTTGAAAGGAAGCATCAAATGGCCGAATGACATTTATGTGAATGACAAAAAACTTTCGGGGATGCTGATCGAAAATCAGGTTTCGTCTACATCTGTTTCTACGGTATTGCTTGGGATCGGATTAAATGTGAATCAAACTGAATTCCCCGGATTAGCAGCAACCAGTCTTCAAAGTGAGTTAGGAATGTTTATTCCAGTAATGGAGTTAGCGATGAGTTTGTTTTTTTGTTTAAATGAACGTTGGAAAGCCCTCGATCACAGGAATTTCAGTGAGTTGGATAATGCATACCAAAAACAGCTGTATCTTCGAGATATGCCTTCATTATTTTCAGATGAAACAGGTCCATTCACGGGTACTGTAATTGGTACAACCGAACAGGGGCTATTGATAATTGCCAGAGAAAATGATGAAATCAGGCAGTATGACCTGAAAGAAATACAGTTTATGCCGCGAAATGATCCTTGAGCTTAGCTGACATGATGTTGAACAGCGCTGATAGGGGTTTTTCTACCATCATTTTAAGAAATACATTGACTTCTCCATTAAACTCAATGTATCCTTCGGTCGTCTCACCCAAATCCACAGCATGAAGTGTCAATCGGAATGGAAACGGCGACTTTTCACCTGAACGCATAAAGATCTTGCCTTCTTCCTCACCATCCTGAATCAAAGAGATCGTGATTCCTCCCTGCACTTTGAAAGAACATTCTTCTTTTGTGGCTTTAAAATCCGACACCTGCTCAGTTGGCAATAGATGGACTAGATTAGAAGAATCTTTCAGGAAATGAACTACAGTTTCTTTTGTAGCATTTACGGTAACTTTATCGCTTATAAGTTGCATCAGACCGTTTGTTTCCAGGTTTGAGGACTTTCTTTCCATTCACGCAATGAGGTCATGTCTTTTTTGGAAATGTAATCCTGCTTCAATGCTTGTTCTACCAAAAGGTCATAGTTGGTTAGTGTTGCATATGGACAGCCAATCTTTTTAAAATTCTCATCCGCCACCTGAAACCCATAAGAGAAGATAGCTACAAGTCCTTTTACGTCCAATCCGCCAGCCTTTAACGCTTCGATTGCTTTGATAGAACTACCGCCGGTTGAAATGAGGTCTTCTATAACTACAACCTTTTGTCCCGCTTCGAAATAGCCTTCGATCTGATTACCCATGCCATGTTCTTTAGCCGAACTACGGACATATATAAAAGGTACTCCCATTTCCTGCGCGACCAATGCTCCCTGTGCGATGCCGCCGGTTGCTACACCCGCAATGACGTCTGGCTTACCGAAGATCTCCTCGATGGCTTCCGTGTAAGTTTGACGAATGAACGTACGAATACTTGGAAAGGATAAAGTAACGCGATTGTCACAATAAATCGGTGAGTTCCAACCTGAAGCCCATTTGAATGGATGGTTTGGTTGCAATTTGACAGCTTTGACCTGTAACAAAAATTCAGCTACTTTTAAGGCTTTGTCGGTATTCAGAATCATACGCAAATGTATAAAGTATTTATTGAAAACAAACCGGTGATCTTCACAACGCATGCGAATAAAGAAGATTTGAGCATGCTTCGAACGAATGATTTCAGGGATCTAGAGAAATTAATCAGTGAAATACACCTTGTCCCCAAGGAGGGAATTCTTATTGAATGCGATGATCCGGAGAAACTATTGGGACAAACTTTTCAATCCTATAAGTACATCGAAGCTGCAGGAGGGGTAGTGGTAAATCAAAATGCGATTCTTCTGATTCACCGTCTTGGGATGTGGGATTTACCAAAAGGTAAGATAGAAAAAGGAGAAAATACGGAGGAAGCGGCTTTACGCGAGATTGAAGAGGAGTGCGGAATTCATGGCCATCAAATTGTTTGCTCTTTGACAAATACCCTGCATACCTATGAAATGAAGGGGAAAAAGGTGATCAAACGGACATATTGGTATGCGATGACTTATGAAGGTGTGGATCAACTTATCCCACAAACGGAGGAAGATATCACAGAGGTGCGTTGGGTGAAACTCTCAGAAATCGATCGTTTTCAACCACTGATGTATCCTTCTTTATTGCCTGTATTAAATGAATGTATACATTTAATTAAAAATGGAACGGTATTTGAAAATGGGTCGGCGGAATAATTTTTTGTTAATTCCTGAAACACTAATTTGATTTGTATTAATCTTGTAAAAAATTGGAAACCATGAAAAAAGTAAATGTAATTCTTTCGGCAATCGCTCTTTTGGCAGGACTGAATGTTTCAGCTCAGGAACAAGCGAAGCCAGAAACAAAAGAACAACCAGCTGCTAGTAAAGCTGTTGAAAAGAAAGATGTGTCTATTGACGCAAAGAAAGGGATCGTGTTCAAGAAAATCGAGATTGTAAGAGAGAACATTCCTTATGGAACTGATGATATGTTCGTATTCGATTTTAAAAATGACTCCAAACAGGATGCGTTGATCACTGGTGTACAGACAAGCTGTGGTTGTACAACTGCAAACAAACCTGAAGAGCCTGTAAAACCAGGAAAATCTTCAAGTATTTCTGTGAAGTACGACACGAAGCGTGTTGGTCAGTTTACAAAAACAATTACGGTTTCATCTAATGTTTCTGAACCGATCATTTTGACTATTAAAGGTTCCGTATTACCACAAAAGACAGACGGCGATCAAGCGCAGCCTGCACAAAAGAACTAAGTAATAAGCGTTTTTATTATAAAAAAGGAGTCTTCGGACTCCTTTTTATTTTCTATGGAATACGGTCGCGGAGGCCTGGGCGGTAGGCATGATCACGATGTCATTGATATTCACATGTTCCGGACGAGATGCGGCGAAATAAACAGCTTCGGCAATGTCATCCGCTGATAAAGGGATCAATCCTTCATATACTTTTTTGGCAGCATCCGCATCCCCTTTGAAACGAACCAGTGAAAATTCCGTTTCTGCTGCTCCGGGAGCAATATTGGTGACTTTTACACCTGTTTCAATGAGATCCATACGCATAGAACGAGAAAGTGCATCCACTGCAAACTTCGTTGCGCAATAAACATTGCCACCAGGGTATGCCTCCTTACCTGCGATACTTCCAATATTGATGATGTGCCCTTTCTGATTTTTTACCATCCACGGAGAGACCATTCTCGTAACGTACAATAGTCCTTTGATATTCGTATCGATCATCTGTTCCCAGTCTTCAATGGATCCTTCATGAATAGGGCCTCTGCCAGCAGCTAGTCCCGCATTATTTACAAGAATAGCGATCCTTGAACGCCAGTCTTCGGAAATGGAAAGGAGTGCTAGTTGAGTTGACTCTAAGTTTCTGATGTCAAAGGAAAGTGTCTTGATATGAATCTTGTTTTCTACCTGCAGTTCTTCCGCCAGTTGGTTCAGTCTTTCCGTTCTCCTTCCTGTTAGGATGAGGTCGTATCCGTTCTTAGCAAAAATGAAGGCACAGGCCTTTCCAAATCCAGAGGTTGCACCGGTTATGAGAGCAATTTTTTGATCCATAGAGGGTAAATTTTAGCTTTAATTTTAAGAAGTCTGCTGGTATTAGTGAATGAGAAAATTACGATCAATAGAAATGGTAAGACAGGGGCCTTGTATCGAACAATAGCACCCTCTACCGGTACGGTCAAGCCGATGAGAATAAACAAACACAAACAGAATCCTATTAGCAAAAGCCAAAGTCCCTTCATACGTTCCTGAACTTTTGCGCGATGAGTGAATCCATAAATCAATAGTAACAAAATGATCAGGTTTTCGGTGCTGGAAACAATCGTTAAAATTGAACCGTCGAAAAAGGAAAATGGACGAAGGAGCGCATTATATAAACTCTCGGGCAATCGAATAAGCACGGAGGAAAAGGATCCATTGAGTAATCCTATCTCAAAATAACTGTGAGCGTGACTTAAATGAGCAACATTGATAAAATCTTGCTGCATTTTGAAAAGAATATGGGGAATGTTGAAGCTCGATATGTAATTTCCTAACGTCAGAATGGGCAATAAAATCATGCTTATAGAAGCAAGAAAGGCAAACGCCATTTTTTTTGCGATACCTAATTCCCACAACACCATTGTTAAAATACCGGGAGTCAGGACGATGAGCACATAGGGCTTGATAATGAGCAATAAACCAATTGAACAAATGGTTAGACTTACTCGTTTCCAAGTGAATCTGTGGTCTTTAATGAAAGAACTTAATTGATACACCAAAAGTCCCAATGCAAATAGAAGTACACTTTCCTTAAGAATTCCTGAAGTCCAGATTAGCACTGAAGGAACTAAAAAACAAGCCGTTTTCAGCGTGAAAAGTTTGTCTTCGAAGAAACGATTAAAGCTCTTAAATATGGCTATGAGACCCGTAAAAGATAAGAACGTAAAAAACAGCGCATGCACCCCATAGGATCCAAAAGAGAAGAGTCGAACGAAAAGATTTAGTCGGATGATTGTTTGATTATCGTTGAAGAGATAGGTTTCAAATGGTTTGTACCAGAATGCAGTTTTATGCAGTGCTGCCTGAATACTTGGCGAATGATCAAAACCGATCATCAACTTGAGATAGTCTGATGGTGAGGTTAGAAAGAGTTCATGATACAAAAGGCTGGCATCATCGTAAAATTTGAAAATATCAGCTGCGTTACGATCAGTGTAAATGTGGGTGTAGATCATGTACAGAATGACTGAGGAGCTGGCCTGAATGGTGAAAAAAAGATAAAGTTGCCTTATGGGTATGTTGCTTGAGCGGATGAAACGCCATTTAGCTACAAGGAAATAGCAGAGAAAAAGAGCCCCAATGGTCAAAATAATATCCGAAATCATTTATTGATCAATCGCGCTTCAAACGATTTTACAAAGTTAATCTTATCCCAATCAACGTGAATTGCAGTGTAAAGAAAGATAAAAGGCATTACCGGGGCAGCATATTTTACAATGAGTCCTTCTATCGGTATCGTAAGCCCAAGGAAGAGCAGACAGAGTAAAGAAGTCAGGAACAAACAGAAAAACAGGTGGTTTAATTCCCAATGGTTCTTCTTGGGGTAAATGAGCGCGATTACAAGAAAGGCGTAAAGTACTATTAATTCTAATCCAAAAGGGATCATCTCCCATTTTTGGAAAGAAAGTAAAATAGGCATTAAAAACACATTTTTCAGAGCGGAGGGAATCGCGCAGAGTATAGAGCCATAACTTCGGTCTATTCTGTGCAGATCGACAACTGTTTCAGGGTGAAATACTTTTACGTCGTAGTAAAAATCTTCTTGCTTGTTTTTAAGGAGTAAAGGCAGATCAAGTCCTTTTCCTTGTCTGATTTCCTGATCATTTATTTTATTGTTCATGAATGATGTTATTCCGATGACCATGATGATAGGAAGAAAGAACGTGAGGAGGTAACTCCTTTTAAATCGTGCGAATTTTAGTTTCGAAACAAAGTAGAAACATATAAACGTGTACAGGAATAGTAATGAGTACAGAGGCTTTGTTTGGAGTAATAAAACAGCGAAAATAAAAAAATACAAATAGGCAGTCTTCGATCTCTGCTTTAGGATAATCGTAGTCAGAAAATAAGTGGTTCCTCCCAGTGTGAAAAGCAACGTAGTTTCTTTGAACATGCTGCCCGTCCAGATGAGTCCGGAAGGCAACAGGAATAAGATTACGGCATAAATGAATAGATATTTGGTAGTAATGCTGCGTATCATTTTTAATAGATAAACCGATCCGCTAAAACCGATAAATGAGAAACAAATAGAATGACTTGAAAAATTATTTCCAATCATCCAATTGAGGATCATATTCATTCGGATCATCAATCTGTTATCGTTCACAACGCCGTAATCATGAAGTTTATGCCAGTAATCTATGGTGATAAGCGTTTTATTTGTTGCCTCAGAAGCGGATAATCCAAAGATCACTTTTAATTCCTCTAACCAAGGTAATTGGTGTTGAATCTGGTTTGCAACATTGTAAAATTGATAGAGGTCAGATTCAATACCGAAAGTGGGTTTATGGTAGTAATACCACCATACTCCAAACGAAGCAAGTACTTTGATTACAAGGAGGAGTGGTAATAAAAACGGATTAATTTCAGGAAAACGATAAAATGGCAATTTATACACTGCCAACAGAATCAAGAAGAAGAGCACCACACTACCAATCATTCGGATTAGTTTTTTCGCCTTGAGACCAGAACTTCTAATTTATGATCCAGCGTCGTACTTTTTATAGCGGATAGAAGCAATATGAATAAAAACGGAAGAGCGGGGATTTTATAGCGCACGATGGCTCCGATGATAGGAGTTGTGATGCCGATGATCGAAAAAAGAATAACGGTGAAGGTTGCAGCAAACCAGATAAATGCTTTTTGTTTTAGATCAAGGCGATTTGGATAGATGATTACGAGTGCGATGAGAAAAAGGATCACCAAATTTTCCAGGAAAGGAGGAATGAACAGGAGACCATGCATGTCGTTTGGCCAAGGACGTGTAAGACTATTCAATAAACCAACCGGTAGGTTGTACAGAATGGAGCCAACGCTGTGGTCCAATTTCATGGTGTGAATAAAACTGCCTGCTGCAGCCCGTTTGGCAAGTTCAACGAAATCGTGTTGTTTCTGTACGAGTAATTCTACAAAACTGTATTTCGGAGAAACGAAACCAATCACCGAAACAACTACGAAAAATCCTAAACAACACACTAAAAAAGATAGTGCAACACGCTTCCATCGGGAAGCCAGAAACAAACCGGCACTAGCTGTAATTAAACCGGCAAAGACATATAATTTTACGACTAACAGCAAAGGTAAAAGCACGAGGATGGTCAGGCCTGTCTTCCAGCGGTAGGTGCCATTGACAAATCGGTAGAAATTCCAGCAAAAAAGACCGATGGCAAAAATCAGGACAGCTTCTTTCAAAATCCCTGAACTCCAGAAAATAGTCGAGGGTACAGCAAAAGCTGCAAGGTAACTTTTCCATTTCGAACCACTGACATGAATGAATAGCCGCATCAACGAATAGAGACCAACAAACGACAAAAGATTAAGCAAAAGGTTGTGGATGTGGTAATTGCCAAATGAAAAGATCCTAAAAATCGCATTCAGTCGAATGATCAGCCTGCTATCATTAATGAGTCCGTTGTCATAGGCAAGATACCAGTTGTTCATTTTGACATAATAGGTCTTGAAAAAGTAGTCGTTCTCGCACCCAACCCCGAAAAGCATCTTGAAAAAATCCCCAGGTTTAGACCAGAAGGCATCGTAAAGATACTTGCTATCGTCAAAATATTTGAACGTATCGGCATCGTTTCGCACCGGGTAATAGTAAGTGTACAAATAAAACATACCCATCCCTGCCAGGGCTTTGATTAGAAAAGCCAATTGCAACCAATTACTATTTACTCCGGATAAAGAAAAATAAGGAAGTCTTCCGATCATCCACAAGATGGCCAAGAGTAAAAGGAAAGGAGGAAGAAATTCCTGAAAATTCATTGAACACAAAAATACACATTTTGTATCCATCAAGTGGTGTGTCAAAATGAGTCGAAATGCGACATTATGTCATAAAAACGTTGGATGGCATAATGGTTGTCAATGCCGTGTATCAAAATTATAACTATGAGAACAGGTCAGATCAATGTACAAACAGAAAACATTTTTCCGATTATTAAAAAATTCCTTTACTCCGATCATGAGATCTTTTTAAGGGAATTAGTTTCCAATGCAGTAGATGCATCCCAGAAATTAAAGGTGCTGTCGGCGAATGGAGAATTCAAAGGTGAGCTTGGTGAACTAAAAGTAGATGTGATCCTTGATCAAGAAGCAAAAACCTTGACCATTCGTGATCGTGGGATCGGAATGACGGCCGACGAGATCGACAAATACATCAACCAGATCGCATTTTCAGGTGCAGAGGAATTTGTTCAGCAATACAAAGGAAACGAAGGTGCAGAGCAAATCATCGGTCATTTCGGTTTAGGATTTTATTCTGCATTCATGGTTGCTGAGAAAGTTCAGATACGAACTCTGTCTCGCCATGAAGGTTCTCAGGCAGTTCAGTGGGAAAGTAATGGTTCTCCTGAATATATCATCACGGAGATCGAAAAGGATTTCAGAGGTACGGATATCGTTTTATTTATTTCGGAAGAGTCGTCGGAATTTCTTGAAAAATCAAAGATTTCAGAAATCCTTACAAAATACTGTAAGTTCCTGCCAATTCCAGTATTTTTTGGTGATAAAACGGAATACATTGATTCGCCTGAAGGGGAAAAAGACGAGAACGGAAATGTAAAACGCGTTGCTGTTGAAGTCCCAAATCAGATAAACAATACACAACCTGCATGGACAAAGGCGCCGGTTGATTTGAATCAGGAAGATTACGATGCGTTCTATCGTGAATTGTATCCAATGACTTTTGATAATCCATTGTTCCACATTCATTTGAATGTAGATTATCCGTTCAATTTAACCGGGATTTTGTACTTCCCTAAGATCAAGGAAAACGTTGAAGTTCAGCGAAACAAGATCAATCTGTACTCCAACCAGGTATTTATCACGGATAGTGTGGCAGAGATCGTACCTGAATTTTTAACACTTCTTCATGGGGTTATTGATTCTCCGGATATTCCGTTGAATGTTTCGCGTTCCTACCTTCAGAGTGATGGTAATGTGAAGAAAATCTCTGCGCATATCACAAAGAAAGTGGCCGATAAGCTGGCAGAAATGTTCAAGAAGGATCGTGCTGATTTTGAATCAAAATGGGATGATCTGCAGGTGTTCGTTCAATATGGAATGCTTTCAGAAGAGAAATTCTCGGAAAAAGCGAAGACCTTCTCGCTATTGAAAAATACAGAAGGTGGTTATTTTACTTTGGAGGAATACAAGGAGAAAGTGGCCGCACTTCAAACTGACAAAGACAATAAAATAGTATTTCTTTACACCAGCGATGCAGAAGAGCAGTTCAGCTTCGTGAAAAAAGCAAAAGATCGTGGTTACGATGTATTGGAATTGAACGGACCTTTGGCTCCTCACTGGATCGCTAAATTGGAACAAACAGTTGAAAATGTTTCGTTTGCTCGTGTGGATGCCGATACGCTGGATAAATTGATCAGGAAAACAGATGAAATTCCATCGAAACTATCCAAGGAGGAAGAAGAGAAACTGAAACCAGTGTTCGAATCAAGCGTGAATAAAGATAAATTCAGTGTGCAGTTTGAAAGTATGAGTGAAGAAGATGCGCCTATCATTATCACACAACCGGAGTTCATCCGTCGAATGATGGAACAGCAAAAGCTTGGAGGCGGTGGTGGATTTTATGGTGCTTTCCCTGAAATGTTCAACCTGGTGGTCAATGCAAATCACCCGAAAGTCCATTTGCTATTATCCAAGGATGACGAAGCTCAAAAGCTTGGTGCAAAGCAACTTGCTGATTTGGCACTTTTAGCTCAAGGGATGCTGAAAGGGGAGGCCCTGAACAGCTTTATTGAACGCAATATCGAACAGTTAGCATAATATTAACATGCAGGGAGTCCAGAAGGCTCCCTGCCTATTTTAGTTCAATTTGTATAAGTGGATCTTAGGCCTCGGAGGATTTTTCCTTTTCGGTCGCAGTATTTTTGGAGGACTCATAGGTTTTATTATCGGGTCATTGATCGATCAGAACCAACAAGTAATGTCCCGACTTCGTGAACAGGCACGAAAGGAAGGGCGTACCTTTTCGGAAGAAGATATTTACAGCTACTACCAGCAGCGTACAGCGGTAAATGATGTACAGACCATGCTCATGGCACTTTCTGCAGCTGTTATGACGGCCGACGGCAAAGTGTTAAAAGCAGAGTTGGATTATGTAAAAGCATTCTTCTCCCAACAGTTTGGAGCTGCGTTCAATAAAAATTCCCTTCAGACCTTAAAACAGTTTCTGGATTCAGGAAACATACCATTACAACAGATCTGTCAGGATATTCGAATGCGCATGCAGCCGGAGGCACGTGTTCATTTGGTTCATTACCTTTTTAGTATAGCCAAAGCCGATGGGCATGTCTCGGAATCGGAGCTCAAGGTGGTACATAACATTTCGAATATGCTC
>CAIYQV010000310.1 GCA_903928365.1 uncultured Flavobacteriia bacterium | reverse complement strand
GGTTATTTTGCAGGAAACCAACAAACTTATCGCGCGGGCGGAGGTTTTTTAGCGGAATTTGCCCCAAATCAAAAATGGTATGCGCGGTTGGCAGGAATAGAGGGAATTACCAATGGTACTACTGGAAATTTACTCCCTAAATCCTATATCACAGATCATCAAAGCAATTATTCCTTGTATACGGACATACGCGGTCGATTGTCCTTCTCACCCAATGAGATCTTTAACTTTCAAGCCGGCCTGGATAAGAATTTTATCGGCGAAGGTAACCGATCGCTCTTTCTGAGTGACTATGGTAAGGCTTATCCTTTTGGAATGATCCGTGCCAAATTCTGGAGGCTGGAGTACAGCATGATCTATCAGTTTTACAGAGAAGAAACGTCTAAAGGTTGGCTAAACAAGAACGGCGCAACTCATTACATCAGTTTCAATGCGGCTAAATGGCTGAATATCGGAGTCTTTGAAACGGTGGTCTTTCTACCTAAAGACACCATGCTCAATCGGGGATACGATGCGGAATACCTCAATCCGGTTGTTTTTTATCGTCCACAGGAATACTCCATGGGGTCATCCGATAATGTGTTACTGGGGGCAAGTTTCAGTGCGCGTTATAAAGCTCATACCTTTTACGGTCAGTTTATTTTGGACGAATTCTTTTTAGCTGAGGTAAAAGCAAAAAGTGGTTGGTGGGCCAACAAATATGGCGGTCAACTGGGAATAAAAGGACGATTCAAAAAGCATGGCATTCCTTTGTTTTACAGAATTGAATACAATGCACTTCGACCATATACCTATGCGCACCTGAATTCCGGGCAGAATTACGGAAACCTGGGAATGGGATTGGCTCATCCGTTGGGTGCGAATTTCATGGAAGTTTTGGGTGAAATGAAAGCACAACATGGAAAGTGGAACGCTAAACTATTTGTATCCTACTTCTTACAGGGACTCGATAAAGACGGCTTCAGTTATGGCGGTGATGTATATCAGCCCTATGATAATCGTCCATATGAATATGGTCACCATGTAGGACAAGGCATCGGAAATAATGGCGTTCGAGCACTATTGCACGTAGGTTATTGTTTGCATAAAGCAACTAATTTGAATGTATTTATCGAAAACCAGTTGCGTTACGATACAGCCTTCGATAAATATACCTACATCGGTGCGGTGGGTGTCCGAAGTCAACTTTGGAATGATTATCGGAATTATTAAATAAGAGAGACCCGCCGAAGCGGGTCTCTCTGAACTGCATATCGCGAAGTAGTAAGTTAGGTTAGATCTGTTAGTGGAGTCCGATGATATGCTTCAATTCCACTTCCGTCACATTTCGTTTTTGACCCTCGCGATTGAGATAGGTACGATTTACCAACCTTCCGTGGATGGCAACTTTCTTCCCTTTTTCTCCATAGGATTCAATGAAATGGGCCATATCCCCCCAGGCAAAAATGCGGTGCCATTCGGTGCTGTTCTTTGTATGACCATTGTTTGCCCGAAAAATTTTGTCCGTGGCCAGACTGAAACGGGCGATCTTCTTCCCATTTTCAAAGTTGGTGATCTCTGCATTGGTACCCATGTTTCCAATGAGCGTGATGTGGTTGCGAATAGTTGTCATAGCGGTAAAGATTAGTTTTTAGAATTTGCTGTTTTTTCAATGTAGCGGATCAATCCGGAGATGATCTTGTATACTTCCATGGTTTGGGCATACAACTCTTCTGACCGAGATTTGGTAATATATTCCAATTGCCCTGATAATATAAGCTGGGTGGAAAGTCGTGCTGATGCGCCTTTGGCTTCTTCCAGATCGGTAATTTTATTGGTAATCGTTTTTTTACTGATGCCTTCGGCAATCTTTGAAACAATACGTAAAGCCGATTCTTTCATGTACTCAAACATAATGGGGTCTACATCATTCACCGTTTTAAAGACTTCCAGGGTCAGTTGATTGCTTTTTTTCCAAGCTACCAGATCTTCGTGTTCGTAAGTGCGTTTTGTCAGTTTCATACTTAAAGAATTACCAGGTCATTAATTTCTACTTCTGTGACGAACTTGCGCTCACCCTTGGCTTGATAAAATCGCGTCACTAATTTGCCTTCTACCGCGAGATCCAT
>CAIYQV010000309.1 GCA_903928365.1 uncultured Flavobacteriia bacterium | reverse complement strand
TTCCCATTCTTCTCGTCTGATGTGGCTCCTGAAAAACCCGAAACAATTCCGTCGATATTCGGTAGATCCAGGCTATAGACCTTCATTTTGGGAAGATCAGATGGGTGCGACAAATAGTGGACAAAATCATCTTCTTTGAAAACGATGACCTTATTCTCCCCGCGATTGAACAGGTACAATTTACCGTTTAACGTCGTTGCTGCCTCG
Source organism: uncultured Flavobacteriia bacterium (assembly GCA_903928365.1). Taxonomy (GTDB): domain Bacteria; phylum Bacteroidota; class Bacteroidia; order Flavobacteriales_D; family Crocinitomicaceae; genus M0103. Next base: position 2,177 of record CAIYQV010000309.1, on the reverse strand, counting down.
AGGTTGAACTCATCTTGATCGATCTTTGCTTTTTCTGAAATTCCTTCATAAAAGGAGGTAAGATCATAGGTTTCTATCAATTTTTGTCGCGTGACGGAAAATGCAATCCCTTTGTTTCGATAAGGCCACTTGGATCCTGAACCAAATAGGAATAAAACCTGCTCCTCCTTCCATTGCATCATGCACATGGCTTCGAAATCATGCTTTTGTTCTTTCGGTATCACATCTGGTTCCTCCAATGAACCAATTCTGTGTTTCACCAACGTAGTTCCTGTTATCTCTGTCTCGAAAAGCCATGGACTATTATCCCCGATGATAAAATAGCGATCATTCCATCTCTCCAGGCCTGAAGCGGAGGGAATTTCTTTCAGAATTGAACGCTCTACGATTTTGGTTTTCCACATAGGATGCTGATCACAGGAAAATAAACTTGTCGCTGCTAAGAGTAAGAACAAAAATCGTAGGTAGAACCTCCACATCAGTTCTTATTTCAGACCAAAATGTTTTTCTGCTTCTTCAGCGATGTATCCACCGATTGCCAAAGATGCCGTGGCAGCAGGTGAAGGCGCATTCAATACGTGGATGGACCTGCCGTGGTATTCAATTCTGAAATCATCTCTTGTATCCCCATCTTGAGCCAATAGCAATGCACGCACACCCGCACGTCCAGGCTTGATATCATCCATAGTCAAGGAAGGAACCATTCGTTGCAGTGTTTTCAGGAAGAGTTTCTTCGAAAAAGCACGACGGTATTCATTGATTCCAAAAGACATGTTGTTAAAGAATAATTTCCAGGTACCTCCATAAGTTAAGGCATCCCAGGTATCGCGCATGGAAAAATCCGTTTTGCCATATCCTTCTCGTTTGAAAGTAAAGACAGCATTGGGTCCGCACTCGATTTCTCCATCTGTCATGCGTGTAAAATGAACTCCAAGGAACGGAAAATCAGGATTAGGAACCGGATAGATCAGGTTTTTTACTTTGTGTTTTGCTTCGTCAGTCAATTCGTAATAATCACCACGGAAACCAACCACTTTTTCTTTCAGATCTACACCATCTTTTCTAGCCAATCTATCCGCTTGCAATCCCGCACAGAACACGAGGTATTTTGCGGTGAATTTGTTTTTATTTGTAATGACTGTCGAGGTAGCATCACCTTTTTCAATGCCGATCACTTCCTCTCCGAGGTGCATGGAACTTTCACTGTTCAATGCAAGGGCAAGCTCTGCCATTTTTTCGGTTGCACCTCTAAAATCGATGATACCCGTACATGGAACCCATATTCCTCCGATACTCTCAACAAATGGTTCATGTTCTTTTACTTGCTCGGCACTGATCATTTCAATGCCTTCGATCTCATTTTCCAGACCGGTTTTGAAAATCTTTTCCATATGTGGCAATTCAGCCGCATCGGTAGCAACGACCACCTTTCCACACACGTCGTGTTTGACACCATATTCTTTAGCGAAAGCCACCAGTTCGTGTCGTCCCTGAATACAGTTACGCGCTTTCAACGAACCCGGTTTGTAATATAATCCGGAATGGATCACCCCCGAATTGTGGCCCGTCTGATGATCCGCCAGTTTATCCATTTTTTCGATCAGTACGATCTTCAAGTTTGGATTCTTTTTCTGGAGTTTATAGAACGTGGCTGCTCCAACAATTCCCCCTCCAATAATGGCTACATCATACGTCATACTACAGAACTTTGTGGCACAAAATTACACATTCATCCCGATTGGAATTTAAAAAGTCCATGAAACCTAATGCTTTTGGAATTCTTTGGTGTAAACGCGTTTTGCTGTAACGATGTGAATAATATACTGACCTCTTTCCAGAAATGAAAGGTCGGGATGAATCTCAGCGAAGTTTTCGGTTGTAATCATTTTGTCAGTAAATACTTTTCTACCGAGCATATCATAGATTGCGATCTCAGCATTTTTATCTACTTCACCACTCACTTCGATCGTACATTCTCCACTGGTTGGGTTTGGATACACTTCGATCTCATGCGTCAGTTTTTGCTCGTCCAATCCAAGGGCAAAACCAACGGAAAAATTATATCGATGGTAATGTCCAAAATCACCCGGGAAGATCTCTACGTAATTCCCTCCTACCAATCTCACTCTGAACTGACCTGAAGTCTCGCCTTCGTATTGTTGAGATGCCCAGAACGC
>CAIYQV010000308.1 GCA_903928365.1 uncultured Flavobacteriia bacterium | reverse complement strand
TAAATCTGTCGTAAAAGAGGTAATCAATGCAGAAGGAGAGATTATTCTGTTCATAGATGAAATACATACGCTCGTTGGTGCAGGTGGAGGCGAAGGAGCCATGGATGCCGCAAACATCTTGAAACCCGCGCTTGCAAGAGGTGAATTAAGAGCAGTTGGAGCAACTACCTTAAATGAGTATCAGAAATATTTTGAAAAGGACAAGGCCTTGGTTCGACGATTCCAAACAGTACTGGTAGATGAACCTTCTACTGAAGATGCTATTTCCATTTTAAGAGGAATCAAGGAGAAATACGAGAATCACCATAAAGTCCTTATCAAGGACGCTGCTATTATAGCTGCAGTAGAATTATCGCAACGCTATATTACAGAAAGACACCTTCCTGACAAAGCAATTGACCTGATCGATGAAGCCGCTTCCAAACTACGCATGGAAATCAATTCTAAACCTGAGGAATTAGATGAAATCGAACGCAAGATCATGCAGTTTGAGATAGAAAAGGAAGCTATTAAACGTGAAAATGATTCAAAAAAACTAGAAAACATCGAACGTGAACTAGCACATCTTACCGAACAAAGAGACGCATTCCGTGCGAAATGGCAATCAGAAAAAGATGTGGTCGATTCCATTCAACGATCCAAGGAAGCGATTGAACAATTAAAACTGGAAGCCGATCAAGCAGAAAGAACAGGTGATTACGGAAAAGTAGCGGAAATTAGATATGGCAGGATCAAGGAAACCGAAGAAAAACTGGAAGGACTCAAACAACAATTAACCGAAATGCAGGCTAAATCCAAAATGATCAAGGAGGAAGTCGATACTGAGGAAATTGCAGAGGTTGTATCTAAATGGACCGGTATTCCAGTGAATAAAATGATCGAAAGTGAAGTTTCTAAACTTTTGAGACTGGAAGATGAGCTAGGAAAAAGAGTGGTGGGACAAGAAGAAGCGATCATTGCCTTATCCGATGCAGTTAGACGTTCACGGGCCGGACTTCAGGACGCAAAAAAACCTATAGGCTCCTTCATTTTTCTTGGAACAACCGGCGTAGGAAAAACGGAATTAGCGAAAGCACTGGCCGAATTTCTTTTCAATGATGAGAACGCTATGACTCGCTTAGACATGAGTGAATTTCAGGAAAAACACACCGTATCTCGATTGGTGGGCGCTCCTCCGGGATACGTGGGTTATGATGAAGGTGGACAATTAACAGAGGCCGTCCGACGCAAGCCCTACTCTATTGTATTGCTCGATGAAATTGAAAAGGCCCATCCGGACGTTTTCAACGTATTACTTCAGGTACTTGATGATGGAAGATTAACTGACAATAAAGGTCGACTGGTCAACTTTAAGAATACGATCATCATCATGACATCCAACCTTGGTTCACAGTTGATTCACGAACGATTTGAAAATGTAAAACCTTTAGAATTGGAAGAAACTGCTGAAAAAGCGAAATATGAGGTGCTTGAGTTATTGAAGCAAACGATTCGTCCGGAATTTCTCAATAGAATTGATGAAACCATCATGTTTCTTCCTCTAACCAAAGAAAATGTAAGACAAATCGTTCAAATACATCTTGATAAACTAAAAGGCCAATTGGCGGAAAAAGAGATCGATCTATACGTTACAGAGGATGCTTTCAATTGGATCACTGAATCTGGATATGATCCATTCTTTGGAGCACGTCCCGTAAAAAGAGTTATTCAGAAACAAGTCTTGAACGAACTTTCAAAAGCATTACTTGGAGGCACAATCGATAAAACAAAGAAAGTCGTTTTAGACGTATTTGACGGCAAGATTATTTTCAGAAAACCAGTGCTTGCAATAGAAGAATAATAGACCTGGCTTAAACAAAAAAGGGAAGATAAACTCTTCCCTTTTTTAATACCTAACCGGATTATTCATGAAACCACTCTACGATAATCTGATATCGCATTAGTGAAAAACATGCCAAAATATTATTCTATTGATTATGTGGCATTTAAATAAATACAGTCTTTATATAATTCCCATATTGGAACTTTTATTCTCATTTTAAGACTATTGATCTGTGATAAAATGATAATGTTACGGTTAACATATATTAATCATAGAATACTTAACTTTGCAGCCAAATTTTAATTGAATAACGAGAATGAGCACTGCCCTTGGAAATCACATCCTTGTAGAATTTATGAATTGTGATCCGCACATCATGAATGATGTGGCACAAATCGAACGTGATATGGTTGCTGCCGCACAAAAAGCAGGAGCAACAGTAATCAACTCTACTTTCCACCATTTTTCGCCATGGGGAGTTTCAGGTGTTGTTGTCATCCAGGAAAGTCATCTTGCAATTCATACTTGGCCTGAGTACGGTTATGCAGCAGTTGATTTATTCACTTGTGGAGAAATGGATGCATGGATCTCCTTTGACCATCTGAAAGAATGTTTCAAATCTCAGAGTTATTCTGCCATCGAAATGAAACGAGGGTCTGTTAATTTATTGACTCGTAATGATTTCGATATGTCGACCATGCGACAAAAAGCTGGCGAATGGAGAAATCCTGAATTTTTCACGCGGAATGTTTGGTTTACAGACAAAGACGAGCATCAGGCACTTTCTCTTCGCTTTACCGGAGAGGTTTTCTACGATGTTCAATCACCGTTTCAGCGAGTGCGCATTCTTGAGTCGTACAAGTACGGTAAAATGCTCGCGCTGGATGACATGGTAATGACCACCATCAAAGATGAGTTCCATTACCATGAAATGATCTCCCACCCTGCCATCTTTACGCATGGATCACCTAAGAATATCCTTGTGATTGGTGGTGGTGACGGTGGTACCGTTCGTGAAATCCTGCGTCATGAAGGGGTTGAAAAAGTAACGATGGTAGAGATCGACGGTGAAGTGATCAACGCATGTAAAGAACATTTACCTCAGATTGCAGCTGCATTTGATCATCCAAAATTAAATCTCATCGTTGACGACGGAATCGCATTTATTAAATCTGCTGTCCCAGCTTCTTATGATATCATTATTGTTGATGGTTCTGATCCGGTTGGACCTGCTGAAGGTTTGTTCTCAGTAGAATTTTATACGAATTGTTACAATGCATTGAAAAAAGGAGGAATCTTGGTTGCCCAAGGTGAATCTCCTAAATTCAATGAAAAGGCATTTTCTGAATTGAATCATACATTACAAGAAATCTTCGGAACCAATAATGCTCCGGTATCTCTTTTCTTTGTCCCTACCTACCCAACAGGAATGTGGAGCTTCCAATATGGATTAAAGGATTCTGTTCATCCAAAACAGGTCACCAACGAATCCATTATTGATGCCTTTGTTGAAAGTAAGGGACTCCGCTATTATAACAGTGATGTCCATAAAGGAAGTTTTGCTACGCCGAACTTTGTGAAGAGCCTATTGACAAAGAAAGCGGAAGCTGCCATTTAAGCACCTAACTTATGTCATTCGATCCAAACGGTGTTGGAATAGCAAATGGTAATATTTTCGGTTTCCCAATTCGGGAAAACGATGCGGATATAGTGATTATACCCGTTCCTTGGGATGCTACCGCTTCATATGGTAAAGGAACTTCCCGTGGACCAGAGGTAATACTCGAAGCTTCTACACAATTGGACTTTTATCATCCAAAACTGCCGCGTGCCTATGAGACAAAAGTCTTCATGACCCCAATCTCCAGGGAATGGATCTCTCTAAATGATCAGCTCTGCTCCAAGGCTGTAGATTACATCGCTTTCCTCGAGGATGGAGGTCAATTGACGGATAATACCTTTTTTCAAGAAGTCGTCCAAGAAATTGGTGATGCACAAAATGCGTTAAAGAACCATCTCAGAGAACGCGCAACTGCTTTGCTGAACGAGGGAAAGATCGTAGCTGTACTGGGCGGCGAGCATTCTACTCCTTTAGGTTTGATTCAAGCGTTGAATGACCGAAACGAACCTTTTGGCATCTTACAGATCGATGCACATGCTGACTTAAGAGACGCTTATGAGGATTTCGATCAATCGCATGCAAGTATCATGTTCAACGTACTCAAGCATTGTAAAAATGTTCAAAGACTAGTACAGGTAGGCATTAGAGACATCGCTTCTTCGGAAGTAGACCTCATTCAAGAAAACAAGGGCCGAGTGCGTACATTTTTTGATTGGGAGTTAAAAGAAGAACAATTCAACGGAAAAACCTGGGCAGAACAAGTCAAGGAGATTATTTCAAATCTTCCTGAGAAGGTATACGTATCTTTTGATATCGATGGACTTGTACCGGAACTTTGTCCAAACACGGGTACTCCCGTAGCCGGCGGTTTTCGTCTGGAAGAAATTGCCTATTTACTCTTTGAACTAGTACATTCAGGAAGAAAAATTATAGGTTTTGACTTGAATGAAGTAGCCCCAGCTGAATCGGGCGACTGGGATGCGAATGTTGGAGCGAGAGCTCTATGGCATTTGGTCTGTATGGCAGAGAAAAGCAGACGAACGCACGAAAAATGAAATTAACACTAGTTCATTGGAATAAGGTTTTTCTGGCAGCCACGTCAGGGTTGCTTGTATTCTGTTTGATAGAACTTATGCTAATGGGAAATATCTATCCATATGCTTTTCTTGGAACGATGTCTCTGTTGGCCGCTTCTTCCTTTCTTGCGCTAACAACTTTCAAAAACAGATTTCAACCACGAACGGTATCATTG
>CAIYQV010000307.1 GCA_903928365.1 uncultured Flavobacteriia bacterium | reverse complement strand
CCCTTGGCTACTTCCTCAATCGTCTGGGCATCAAAATAATCGGATAAGACCAAGGTGGGCATTGAAGACACTAATGGATCTGTCGTAAGATCGTGCTCAAAAACCACATGCAAAATAACACTCTCATATTGCGGGTCATCGTGATGCCTATGTTTTTTCCAATCGCTACTCTTAATATGGATCTCGATATTTCCCGCCCAGGTGAGATCACCAATAGCGATGCGCGCATTCAGAAAATCTGGACCTGATTCATTTTCATTATATGAACCTTTATGAAGAATACGAATTTGATCTCCCGAAGTAGTTCTGAGGCGTGCTTTGGGAAGCAATGAGCGCTCCCAGAAATAGTGCAGTTGCGTTTCTTTCATGCAACTTAAATATACAAAAAAAGCGCTGAAATTCAGCGCTTTTATCTATATTTTATACTGCTTATTTGTATTTCACGTAGTTGAGCAATGCAGGATTTGCAGCAGGAGCTGTAGCAGGATCAAACTCAAGTGTAATCACCCTACCTTCAGTGCGTCGATTCAACTGATGCAACGTCTCATACAACCTTGGGTTTGTCTTTTTGAACTGATTAATATATTCTTCCTTCAGCACAATGGTTTCAACACCAGTCATATCTGCAGGTTGTGACGCCACGTATTCTTCACCCCTCTTGTATACAGTACGAGGCTCCAACTCTCCTTTTCCAACCGGAACAATCCTTCTCGGATCAACTCCTTTTTGTTCTACCAAGTATTTGTAACAAGCACGTGCACGGTTTTCTGAAAGTCGCTGGTTCGCATCATTTTTACCTCGTGAATCCGTGTGTGAACTCAACTCTAGTACCATACCCGGATATTCTTGCAATAAATTGTAAACGAACAACAACGAGTCTGGAGAGTTGATCGTTGAATCAGCTAAGAGTGTCCACTGATCCAAAGGATAACGTACCTCCGGTAAACGGATCGGTTTCTTTGGAAGTAGCGCCATTTCAATGATGAAACTCTGATCATAATTGATACCTACAGTCGTAAACTGAGAACCTTTTTTGTCTTCATGATATCCATCTTTCGAGATTGTGATATTGTATGACAATTCCTCGTTCACGTAACGGTCTGCGGACGGCTTTTTATCCCAGAACACCGAACCTGATTTATTCGTAGATCCCTCCCAAGTAGCTCCATCTGTTCCTTTAACAATCACCTTTACACCTTCGATCTTCACAGCCTTATTGCCTAGCTCACTAACAATAACTTTCAAATCGTAAATATTTGGCGGAATCTCATACATGTAAATGTCCGGATTGTACTTTCCGTTCGGATCCTTTCTTTCTGAAGTGAAATACCCTTTTTTAGACGATACTTCATACAACGAGTAATCGTTATTTTCAGAATTCAGAGGATATCCAAGATTTCGAGGGTTTTCCCATTGCATTTCACCTGTTCCTTTCGATGCTTTAAACATATCAAGACCTCCTAATCCCGGAAGACCATCTGAAGCGAAAAACAGGCTACCATCTTTTCCTAAAGTAGGGAACATTTCGTTGCCTGGAGTATTGACTTCAGGACCAAGGTTTTTAGGAGCCGACCACGCATTGTTCTTTTTATCATATACTGAATACCACAAGTCGCGGCCTCCTAGTCCTCCTGGAAGATCAGAGACAAATATCAAGTATTTTCCATCATCTGTAACACAAGGGTGTCCGACCGTGATGGAATCCACACCATTCTTAAGATTTAATTTCTGTGGCTCGCCCCATTCGCCCTTTCCTTCGGCTGTTGCCATCCAGATATCGCAGCCAAGGTTTTGTTTCTTCACATTCGGACAACGCGTAAAGAACATAATCTTACCACGTCCATCAACACATACTGTTCCTTCGTGCGCTTCCGTATTTATCTTTCCTGATGCGTCAGCAAGACGAGGCTCACCCCAGTTGCCTTTTTTGTCGATATCGGAAACCCAAATGTCCATGTAATTCTGGCAAGATATCGGATCGATCGTGCTTCCTGTGCT
>CAIYQV010000306.1 GCA_903928365.1 uncultured Flavobacteriia bacterium | reverse complement strand
GGGATCTAATACGCCGTTTACTTCCATCAAGTTTGCTTCATTGGTACCGTCAGCGTAAGAAAGATATTCGCAACAAAGAGTTGGATGCGCTTCGAGTCAAGGGAGAGGTTCTGACCAAAAATGACTTGATTCAGCAATTTAAAGCTGTCGGTATAGCATCCGGGGATTCCTTATTGGTTCATGCCAGTTTATCTAAGATCGGTTTTGTAGAAAATGGTCCTAAAACAGTCGTAGAAGCCTTGTTGGAAGCAGTTGGTTCAGAAGGGAATTTACTAATGCCGAATTCGCCAAACACCTCATTTCAGTTGGATTATATTCGGGATTTGAAGGTGTTTGATGTGTTGAACGATCGTTCAGGTTTGGGAGCCATCTCAGAATTTTTTCGAAAACTTCCCCATGCCGTCAGAAGTGCGCATCCGACAGAGCCAGTATCATGTGTTGGTTCAGATGCGGAATGGTTTACAGCGGATCATTTTGGCGAATTGACTCCATATACGTCTAAAAGTCCGTTTGCTAAACTATCTCAAAAAGGAGGGAAAATACTCTATCTCGGTGTTACCTTGGATAATGCTGGAACGAATCTGCATACCCTGGAAGATGCTGTATCTCATTTTATTTATCCAGTTTATTCGGATGAGCTCTTCATGGTTGATATTAGGTTTCCGGATGGATCGGTGCGGTCGATGCAAACGAAAGTACATAACCCGATTCAGAGTAAGGAAAGACGATGTGATGGATTGATACCTTTATTCGTAGAAAAAGGAGTGATGAAAAAAGTACGCATTGGTCAGGCAGATTCATTGCTGGTGGATGCAAAAGGAATGTTGGAGGTAATGATTGAAGCCTATCATGAACGAGGCGTTACGATGTATACTCCGCAGGGAACAAAATAGAATCTGTATCTTTAAACAGCATTTGATAGAAGTATGAGTGAGATCAATTGGACAACCATTAAAGAATTTCAGGATATAACCTACAAGTATTCAAATGGAGTGGCGCGCATAGCATTCAACCGACCGGAATGTAGAAATGCATTTCGACCAAAAACGACGGATGAGTTGCTGCAGGCGCTTATTCATGCACATGAATCACAGGAAATTGGCGTAGTGCTGATCAGTGGAGAAGGGCCTTCACCAAAAGACGGTGGATGGGCTTTTTGTTCAGGAGGTGATCAGCGAGTACGTTCCTCAACAGGCTACAAAGGAGAAGATGGCGTAAATCGTTTCAATATTCTGGATGTACAACGCCAGATCCGTTTTATGAATAAGGTCGTTATTGCGGTAGTCCCGGGTTGGGCTGTTGGTGGAGGACATAGTTTACATGTTGTTTGTGATTTGACTATAGCAAGTAAAGAGCATGCGGTATTCAAACAAACAGATGTCGATGTGGCAAGCGTAGATGGAGGTTTTGGTTCGGCATATCTAGCCAGACAAGTTGGACAAAAACGTGCAAGGGAGATTTTCTTCCTCGGACGTTCCTATTCTGCACAAGAGGCTTTTGATATGGGGATGGTGAATGCCGTTGTTACTCATGATCAATTGGAGCAAACCGCGTACGACTGGGCACAGGAAATTCTTACGAAGAGTCCTACAGCTGTGAAAATGGCCAAATTTGCTTTCAACTTGATCGACGATGGGTTGGTGGGGCAACAGGTATACGCAGGAGAAGCTACGAGATTACTTTACATGACGGAAGAAGCAGTGGAGGGGCGAAATGCTTTTCTGGAGAAGCGACCGCGTGATTTTTCCAAATTTCCTAAATTTCCCTGATGGAGTTGTATTCGTTCATCTATCGTAGCCGTTATCTTGCTTTTTCAGTTTTAGCAGCACTTACCTTGCTGTTCTTCTCGTTTAGTGTCGGTCATGATCAATTACCGACGGATCGAAAATATGTGGCTGAAAACGTGATTGTACTCATTATTGACGGTCCACGAATGAGTGAAACTTTTGGAGACACTTCATACATCTACATTCCTAATTTAGCTCGAGTCCTGGCTCCTCAAGGAACGCTCCTTAAGAATTTCCGAAACAATGGTCCTACTTATACGAATGCAGGACATACGGCCATCACTACAGGGGTTTATCAACGGATCAACAATGCAGGTTTAGAATTGCCAAAGAACCCATCCATGTTCCAGTATCTGTTAAAAGAAAAGAACTTACCAAAGGATCAAGCCTGGATCATTGCAAGCAAGGGCAAGCTGAACATTCTGGGAAATACGAAGAGCCGAACTTGGAAAAATAAATACCTTCCTTCTGTCTATTGCGGTATCAATGGTTCGGGATTAGGATATACCTCCGACGATAAGAATTTTGCTGATGCCATTCGAATTCTTGGGGAATACCATCCAAAACTGACCCTTATCAATTTACTGGAAGTGGATGTGAACGGTCATGCGAATATGTGGGATGGATACCTAAAGGCATTGAAAAATACGGATCAAAAAGCGCTTGAATTGTGGAATTTCATTCAGAATGATTCCATCTACAAAGGAAAAACAGCCCTATTTATTACCAATGATCATGGGAGGCATTTAAAAGGACACAAAGATGGTTTTGTGAGTCATGGGGATAACTGCGAGGGCTGCCGATCTATTTATATGATTGCGCTCGGACCCGATTTCAAGACAAATGTTTCACTTCCAAATAAGTACGAGCAGATCGATATCAGTAAAACCATTGCTGAAATACTGCATTTTGAATATCCGGTTTCTCAAGGAAAGGTGATGACAGATATTTTCAAATGAGTTGCAATCCTGCGAGAAGCCGTTCTTCAAAAACTTACTTTTTAAAATTCCCTGCAACAACAAGGTCCTTCGTGCCGTGCGTCCAGGAATAGAATCCTTCACCGGTTTTCACCCCTTTTTTACCTGCTGTAACCATATTCACTAATAGCGGACATGGAGCGTATTTCGGATTCCCGAAACCATCGTGAAGTACTTCCAGAATTGCTAAACAGACATCAAGACCAATAAAATCTGCCAGTTGCAGCGGACCCATCGGATGTGCCATACCGAGTTTCATGACTGTGTCAATCTCTTCCACTCCTGCAACACCTTCAAAAAGGGTGTAAATCGCTTCATTGATCATCGGCATCAAAATACGATTGGCAACGAAACCGGGATAATCGTTTACCTCAACTGGAACCTTGTTCAGTTTCTTCGAAGTCTCCATGATGAGGTTCGTAACCTCGTCGGAAGTAGAATATCCACGGATAATCTCTACCAGTTTCATCACCGGAACCGGATTCATGAAGTGCATTCCGATTACTTTTTCAGGACGAGATGTTACAGATGCGATTTTCGTAATGGAAATGGAAGACGTGTTCGTCGCAAGAATAACTTCTGGTGCAGTGAACTTATCCAAATCTGCAAAAATCTTTAATTTAAGATCTATATTCTCAGTGGCAGCTTCCACTACTAAATCTACATTTTTCACACCTTCTTCAATAGATGTAAAGGTGTTGAGATTGTTTAATGTCGCTTGTTTGTCAGCTTCAGAAATAGCTTCTTTTGCCACTTGACGGTCTAGATTCTTTCCAATAGTCGCCATGCCGCGATCCAAGGATGCTTGCGAAATATCGATCAAAGAAACGTTATATCCAAACTGGGCAAAAACGTGAGCGATTCCATTTCCCATGGTTCCGGCCCCGATAACAGCTACATTTTTCATTTTTCAAATTTAGGTGCGACAAATATACAAACCCATCTTTAATTGCTATCGATTCGTTATTTTTAAAGAGAACTAATGAAAACCACTTTTACACAGAACCAGACTGCAAACCTAGCGAAGATGCGCAAGCACGCAGCGTAGGTTTGACAGCGGTACCGAAGGTAGGTTCCTTGTAAAAGTGAGAAGGGTTTTGCTCCTTTTGACCCACAAAAGGAGAAGGTAAGTGTAAATAAACTTTATCGTAAATAATAAGCACCTTTGACACGCTAAATTTGTTGATTCCCAATGACTCGCAATAATTCAACAAAAGAAACAATCTTGTTTTACGACGGCGAATGCGGTTTCTGCAACTCTATGGTAGCTTTAGTTCTCAAAAACGAACGCGATCATGCTATTCGTTTTTGTGCATTACAGTCGGACAAAGCCGAAGAAATTCTTACGAAAGTCGGAGTACTTTCCATAGATCCGCAAACCATGTATTTTCTGGAAGATGGAACAATTTACGCCCGCTCAGATGCAGCCTTACAAGTCTCACAGCATCTTCGTTGGTATTATCGTTGGCTGCGCGTTTTTCGTTTTGTGCCTCAAAGTTGGCGAGATTTTCTCTATGATTTTATTGCTAAAAGAAGAAAGACGCTGCGTAAAGGGTATTGTGTGTTGCCAGAGGAGAGGCAGAGAATCAGATTTATCAATTGAAATCAATGTTTTTTCTTTTAGGAGTTTCCCGCCAACTGAAAAAAGTTATTACTCTTTGCGACTTTAATTAATTCCTTTTTCATTTTTAATACGTATATTTGAATAAATCACACGTATTATGACAACGAAGTTAACCCTGACAGTGGAGAAAAGCGTCATCGAAAAAGCTAAATCGTATGCTAAACAGACTGGTAGGAGCCTGTCAGAAATTATTGAGAAATATTTGGAGAGTATTACGAGTGGTGAAAAAAACGATGAAAATCTTTCTCCCAAATTAAGTAAACTCGTTGGTGCGGTAAAGCTTCCCGAAAATTTTAACGAAGAGGATGAACTTCTTACTTATTTCGAAAAGAAACATCTGTGAAAAGGGTTTTTGTAGATACCAACATCATAGTGGATTTAATTGCTGACAGAAGGCCCTTTAGCAAGTTTGCCATCCGGTTGTTTTCAAATGCAGAAAACCGAAAGGTCAAATTATTCACATCTTCTCATTCAATAGCAACTACTCATTATCTTTTGAAGAAGTATGTCGATGAAAAACAACTGCGTGAGATTCTCGAAAACCTATTGGATTATTTGACTGTTGTAGCCATAAGTCAGGATGTTATTAAAAAAGGGTTGAAATCTAAACATAAAGATTTTGAAGATGCACTTCAGATCATCGCAGCTTCAACAATAGACAATCTGGATTGCATCGTGACGCGAAATATCAAGGATTTTAAAGGTTCAGAAATTCCAGTATTTTCACCGGACGAATTGTCTGATCGCTTATAAGCACTAACCTCATTGATGAAAATGGAATTTCAAGTCCCAGATCTTTCTTATACATATTTGTGATATTGTTAAACAAACCATTAAAACCCTTGTTTCTCATAAGGTGAACAACGAAGTTATAGTATCTGTCGAAGGGCTTTCTAAAAAGTTCGGGACCTTCGAAGCGGTAAAAGATGTCTCTTTTACGGTGAATAGAGGTGATGTGTTCGGTTTTTTAGGTCCAAATGGCGCTGGTAAAAGTACCACGATCCGATGTCTACTTTCATTAATTGCTCCCGATCAGGGTAAAGTGAGTCTGTTTGGTAAAAGCTTTCAAACCAACCGAAGAGAAATATTGGCCAATGTCGGAAGTATTATCGAAAAGCCGGATTTCTATCGATACCTCTCAGCCGAAAAGAACTTGGAGATCTTTGCTCGTATTTCGGGAGCTGAAGTTTCTAAAAAGGAGATTCAGGAGATGCTCGATTTTGTAGGGTTAGGCGATCGCGGAAAACACAAAGTAAAAGGATTTTCCCACGGAATGAAACAACGACTTGGCATCGCTCAAACGCTGTTGCACAAACCGGACCTGATCATTCTCGATGAACCAACTACGGGACTGGATCCGCAAGGTATTGTGGAAGTGAGAAACCTGATTTTACGTCTCAAAAACGAACAGAACAAAACCATCATTCTTTCTTCGCATCAACTTGCTGAAATTGAGTTGATCTCTAATCGAATGGTAATCATAAACCAGGGAAGAACGCTCGTTGAAGGAAGGGTAGATGAATTACTGAATGCCCAGGAACTGGTGGTTCGATTCGAGGTGGACCGTTTAGCTGAAGCGACAAGTTTGCTCAGTTCTGCTCATGCTACCTCGGAAATTTCTATTATTTCTGAAAAGGAATTCGATGTAACTATGGAACAGCACCAGATTCCTATCGTGAATAAGCTATTTGTTGAAAATGGGATCAATGTTACTGCTATAGAACCCAAACGAAAACTAGAAGATTACTTTTTAAAAACCATTCAATCCTGAGGATGCTGCTGAAAAACACATACAATGAATTTGTCAAGATCCTTTCCAAACCGAGGAGCTATCTCGGAGTAGGGGCTTTGACTTTGCTCATCGGGATCATCATTTTTGCCATGAAGGTGGATGGGAAATCCATCATTTCCTTCTTGACATCCAGTTTTGAGCAAACATTGACTTTCAATGGTCATGTGCTTAACGGAAACCTGATTGCGTTTATCATTCTCCAGATGCTCATTGTGCATGTGCCTTTATTGGTAGCTTTGGTTACGGGTGACTTGATCTCTGGAGAGGCGGCTATGGGGACGATTCGTATGCTCGCCACAAAACCGATTTCGCGCACACAGATTGTGCTTTCCAAATTCATAGCAGGTGCGCTGTATACCTTGTTCTTGACCTTTTGGCTTGGGATTCTGGCTTTAGGCGTGTCACGAATGATCTTTGGAACGGGTGACCTCATCGTGCTGAACAGTGATGGACTCGTAATCCTTCAGGACGCAGACATCCTGTGGAGATACGGGGCCGGTTTTGCGGTAGCATACCTTTCGTTGCTTACGGTTTCCAGCTTATCCATTTGCTTGTCGGCATTCGCGGAAAATTCGATTGGACCAATCGTCGCGACGATGGCCATCATTATTTTGTTTACCATCATTGGCACACTCGATGTCACCGTTTTTGATTCCGTAAAACCCTTTTTATTTACAACGCACATGGCTGCCTGGAGAAGTTTTTTCGAAGACCCGGTTTCCTTTGATAATATTCGCGAATCCATTGTAATACTTTTGGCACACAATGTCGTTTTTGTTGCCTTATCCGTTTTTGCCTTCAATCGAAAAGACATTACCTCATGAGAATTCTCTTCATACTCATTTTGCTTTTTCCACTCAGCAAGCTGCATGCACAGGCCGCTAATGTGCTTTTGAACAAGGTGGTCGCAAAGATGATGTCGGTGAAGGATTATTCCGCGAATGCTGATGTTACGGCCGATATTCCCATGATCAAGATCCTTCCGTCGAAAGCGAAGATCTATTTTAAACAGAAAGACAAGTTTAAAGTCGAAGCCAAAGGAATTGTAATTCTTCCGAAACAAGGCTTTACGGACGTTAATTCGTTCATAAGTAATTCCAAGAATTACCAAGCTATTTTAGGAGATACGACCGTTGTTAATTCTGCGAAGTCGGTACTAACGACTGTTATTCCTAATGGCGAATCTAGTGAGATCATTCTGGCGAAATTATGGATCGATTATACACGAAATGTGGTGATGAAAACGCAGATAACCACCAAATCGAATGGCACAGTGACGACTACCTATACCTATGGAGATAAAGTTTCCTATGGTCTTCCCAGCAAAATGGTCTTCGAGATCGATGTGAAGAAGTTTAAACTTCCGAAGAGCGTTGCGGCCGACATCAATAACACAGACAATAAGTCCAAAAAAGACACCCGCAAAAAAGGAACGATTACGGTTTCTTTATCCAATTATAGTGTGAATCAGGGCTTGAGTGATGCGCTTTTTGTGAAGTGATAGGTTTGATTATGAATTGCAAATAGTTAGCTTTTCAATAGAATCAGTTTTAATATTTCCGGATTTTTTTCGTATATTTAGTAAGCAAATTTGGATCAATTCTATAGGTTGGCGACAAGGTATAATTTTACCTTCGCGTCTTCTTCGATGTGGGTTAATTTGAATTGTATTTTTCCTTTAGAATCAGATTCTTCAACCAGAACGTTAGAATTATATGTCAACCTTTCTGGGCTTTGGAAATAAGAATTCAAACAAATTCACTTTTGCACAGAACCAGTTTGCAAACCAAGCAACGTTGCGGAGCACAAAGCGCAGGTTTGCCAGCGGTGCCGAAGGCAGGTTCCTTGTAAAAGTGAGTAGGCTTTTGCTCCTTTTGGCCTACAAAAGGAGAAGATAGAATCAAAATTTGCCATTTGTGCCAAAAGAACAAGAAAGAATTGAATACCCTAATTGAAAAACGATAAAATTAAATGCAAGAACTCAAGCCATACAATACCCCTCATTTGGTTCAAGAAATTTCCTTGCTCATTGAAGAGAGCAGGCAACATGTTATTAGAACAGCCAATAGCGCTTTGACATTATTGTTTTGGCAAGTTGGGAAACGGATCAATGATGAAATACTAAATAACGATCGTGCTGAATACGGGAAGCAGATTGTAGAGACTTTGGCTCTTCAATTAGAAAAGAATTATGGCCGAAGCTTTTCTCTTAGAAATTTGCGCAGAATGATGCAATTCGCCAATATTTTTAATAATTACCAAATTGTGACACCACTGGCGACACAATTGAGTTGGTCTCATTTTATTGAGTTGTTTCCGCTAAAAAGTCATGAGGCAAGAATCTATTACGCCAAAAAAACAATTGAAGAATCTTGGGGTAAACGAGAATTAAAAGCACAAATAGAACGCAAAGCATTTGAGCGAAATGAAATTGCAAATGTGCAACTCTCCAAAGATCATCCGAATTTGCTGACTGGTTCTGTACAAAAGTGTTTTTTATTTAAACAAAAACATGTATGTCTTTTCTCCGTGTCAAACTTTCATACAGCGTTAAGGAAGTTTTGAGCGAAGATGCGGTTCGCGACAGCGCAAGCTGGAGCAAAAGCCTGTCCGCCTTGGCGGGAACCAGAGCACGAATCGAAAAAGCTGACTGATCCTAAGGAGACGCTTTATGAAAGTTTAAAAAGCTGTTTTTCGTCCTTTTTTCTGCTTTGGCAAAAAAGGATGAGAGAAAACTTGATAGCCTATTCAAAAAACTCCAACGTCTTCTCACAAACCAATTCCAAATCCTCTGGCAACTGATCCGAATTCCAAGGTTGCGCTGATCCAAATGTGTGATTCGCTCCTTTGATCTCTACGAGCTTTGTTACTAGCCATCCAGCAAGTGTTTTGCCTTCGTCGATTGAAACCGACTCATCTCTGTTTCCGTGAATGACCAGTACCTGTTTGTCCAATGATTTACAAGTTGCTTCAATGTTCAATGCTTCTTGGTGCTTTACAAAATCTTCGTACTGAAAATAACTGTTCGGTAGATTCTGTTTCGTTCTTCCGTTGTGAACGTAGCGCACCCCTTCCTTTTTCCACTGTTCTAAAACATCACCTTTCGGAAAACGATCGGCAATGGAGGAGATACCTGCCCACGTAACTGTTTTAACTACCTTCGGATGCGCAGATCCTAAAAGTGCCGTAGCGCCTCCACGGGAATGACCGATGAGGTAGAGCTGCTTTCCTTCCGGGAAATGTTCCTCCAGCCATTGGATCACTGCTTCGAGATCTTCTTTTTCTTTGCGATACGAATTCATGGAAAATGCTTCCGGATCAGGAAAATCAATGCCGTTGGTAACTGTTCCACCGTTGTGACTCACATTGTATTTGCAAAAGGCAAAGCCTCTGGAAACGAAAAAGTTTTCAACCAAATTCCAGCAACCCCAGTCTTTGTATCCCATGAATCCATGAAGGAAAAGGATCGTTTTACCATTGAATTCCGTAGGGACAGAAAG
>CAIYQV010000305.1 GCA_903928365.1 uncultured Flavobacteriia bacterium | reverse complement strand
GCCTCTTTTTGGGTGCAGGCCATCTCGGTGTGATCTGTTCCTAATCGATCCGCAATTTCTTTAGCAAATGGAGCCTCATTGAGACCTATATCAGGAACGGAAATCGTAAAGGTTTTCAGTTTTTCGGTGCGGTCTTTCTGCAGAAGCGAGGTCACGGAAACACTGTCGTAGCCACCACTCAGAAATACTCCTACAGGTACATCTGCTACCATTCGGTAATTGAAAGATTCAGTCAGGATCTTTTCTGTCTTATCAGTGAGTTCTTTTTCCGACAGATCGAGTTTCGGACGGTTGTATGCATCGTACACATTCCAGTACTGTGTTTCTTCGGTTTCCTTAGAAACCAGATCATAGGTCAGGTAATGTCCCTGACGCAGCTTTCGACAGTACTTGAAAATGCAATGTGGTGTGGGTACATTCCCAAATTGCATGAAGGCTGCCACTGCTGAGGGATCCAATTCTTTTTCAAAATGCGGATGGGCATGAAAACTCTTCAGTTCTGATCCATAAAGAAATAATCCGTCCTTTTGATAAATGAACAAGGGTTTTACACCCGCACGATCTCTTGCTGCAAAAACGCGCTGTTTTTCTGTGTCAACGATGACGATGGCGAACATGCCACGAAACCTGTCCAGGCAGGACGGACCCCATTCCGCAAAGGCATGCAGGATGACTTCTGTGTCCGAATTCCCGGAAAACGAATGATCATTTTTTTCTAATTCTGATCGGATCTCCTTGTAGTTATAGATCTCTCCATTGAATGTAATCCAGTAGTGCTGCCAATTCATGGGTTGCTTCCCGAAGTCACTCAGATCTATGATGGAAAGTCTGCGGTGTCCTAAGCCAATTTTTACCTGGCCTAATTGAAATTCTTCAGAAGACCCACCATCCGGTCCACGATGAAGGAGTGTTTCAGCCATTAAGTGAGCCGTTCCATCCGGAGAGGATGAACGATGATCGAAGTAACCGGCTATTCCGCACATGTTACGAAGGTATCGCTATTTGAAGAATAATTGGCACGTGAGGTTAAATAACTGCTATCTTTGATACTATCATTTGATACTATCACAAGATGCGACCACCTTATGATCTAACAGCTGAAATTCTCCAACTCCTTGTTTCTGTGTCGGAAAAATTGGGTCAGATCAATGCAAAATATTTAGACAAGCCTTCAACGAAATTGAGAAAAGAGAATCGAATCAAAACGATTCATTCCTCATTGGGAATAGAAGGGAATTCACTTACAGAAGATCAGATTACCGCTTTATTGGAAAATAAGCGTGTCATTGGTCTTGAAAAAGACATTTTGGAAGTAAAGAATGCTGTAAAAGTCTATTCTAATTTATCCACGTTTGATCCATTTTCAGAAAACTCCTTTTTGGAAGCTCATCGCATACTCATGAAAGATTTGATACCTGACAACGGCAAATTCAGAAAGAAAGGTGTCGGTATTTTAGCAGGTGACCAGGTTGCCCATTTAGCACCTCCAGCTGAAAACGTTCCTCACCTTATGCGAGACCTCTTCAGTTACCTAAAGGATTCTGGTGAACTGGTGCTGATTAAAAGTTGCGTGTTTCATTACGAAATGGAATTTATTCACCCATTTTTAGATGGAAATGGGCGAATGGGAAGATTATGGCAAACCCTCATATTAATGAACGATTATCCTGTTTTTGAATTTATTCCATTCGAAAACATTATTCAGAAAAAACAAGCAGACTATTACCACGCTTTATCAAAAAGCGATAAAGTTGGACACTCAACGCCATTCATTCATTACATGCTAACTGTTCTAAATGAAGCCCTAAGTTCACTGTTGAACATTAAAAACCGAATCATGTCTGCTGAGGACAGATTGATTTATTTTTCCGAAATAACGCATGTTTCATTTTCCAGAAAAGACTATATGACTGTTTTTAAAGAAATTTCTACAGCAACAGCTAGTAGAGATCTTAAATTAGGAGTGGATATGGGTCTGTTTTTCAAAGACGGAGATAAAACAAATACTATTTACACCTTTAAAAAATAAGAATGCTCAGTCGTACATATGGAATCAACTTTCAAACAGCACTTTTTCCAATTGTTTTTTGTTCCTCTGTAATTCTAAAAGCGCTTCTTTCTGATTATAGATCAGGAATAAATACCTGCGCTTTTGCCCTGTTCGTTTGAAGTAATGAGCAAAACGGTGAGCAAACAAACCGGATAGCGGTAAGGAGATCACGTAAAGTAACCATCCCCACAAAGGAGGATGCGAATAGCTGTTTAACAATTCGAACCATCCTACATAGGTTAAAGGATAAAAAATCAGGCTCAATAAAATGTTCAAAGCGGCATGGTATTCTACAAATCGCGATATTCTTGGGACTGACAGGTCAATGAGCTTGTAGGTGATAAAATTATGGATCAAACCAAACAGAAATAAGGGCAATCCAAGAAATAGGAATAGTAAGGAAAGCCCGAGTTGCATGAGGTATAGCCTTGAACGAAATCTTCGACTGATGAAGTCCGAATGAATAGCCAGCTTTTCCTGTTGCCATTTAATTTTTATCAGGAGATCCTGAATCTCAAGGATGAGGTAAGGTCGCATCAGCTGAATTTCTTCAATGTCCGATTTGATACGTTTTAGTAATAATTCACCTTTTTCTACATCCATTGCTTCCTC
>CAIYQV010000304.1 GCA_903928365.1 uncultured Flavobacteriia bacterium | reverse complement strand
GCATCGAAATCATGCGAAAATTGAAAGGATACGGTTCCAAAATGAAAAGGTGCATATCGGTAACGCCACCATGTACGACCTTTCAAATCTGCGTTTAGTACACCCATTGATGCTTCTGTGTAAGAATCCAGAGCATGCTCATTCTTCCATTTTTTGAAGTAATAAAAACTTGGAGCTACCCTGGGTCCCGCAATATAAACGGGGCGTGATGTCGCAGCAATCGAACTGATGGTCCATTGCGACTTTTTTTCACGATTTCGGTGATCGATCCCAAACCACAGTACTTTCAGAGCGGTTATTTTATTGAAAACGGCATCAACCGAGTCCAGATACTCTTTGCGATTCTCATAATCACGAATGGAGTCTTTTGCAAGAATAAAGGCTTGTTCTTCTGCTGTCAGTTCTATTTTGCGCTGATTTTTCCAAAACGCTGTATCTTTTTCATAGGCGTCTTCATTGGTGACTGATAGCTCATTCCCAAAAAACTTTTTAGCAAATGCCGGAGTAAATGAATAGTTGCTAAAGTCAGCAATGGTTTTACAGCTGGAACTCTGGCTTTTATATTTTACGCCATAATCCAGTTCCTGATGGGTAAGTACACAAATGCTGTCACCGGGATGTTCGAAAGTTTGGCGTATCGTAAAACGATCATAAACAAGGAGGTTGCCCTTGTTGAGGGTGAGCTCAAGTTTTTGCACGAGCCACAGGGAGTCTATGACCCAAATGTACCCTTCAAGCGTTGTGGTTGCCGTGCTTCTTGGAATGATCTTTATGCGGTTTATTTTTTGTCCGTTTTCCTCATATTGTTCCTCCAGTCTGTATTTGTACGAAAGGATTCCCGGAGCAGAAATAGGTGAACTTACAGGTGATTGATGGAGATCATCGAGATGCAATAGGTTTTGAAAAAAATTGAAATTTGATTTGACCGTGGTAGTGTAATATAAATTTCGGTCATCTCCTCGCTTTTCGTAGGCATTTCGTACTTCTTTCACTTTATTCGGTGGTGAAAAATTCCTTGTTAACTGCACTTCCACCAGATTCATGTTTTCCGTGAGCTGGTTCTGCTTTCGTTTGGTTTCGTCCGCAAAAGGGTCATCGATCCCGGAAGGATCATTGGTTTCTACTTCGGTTTCCTTTTTCTTCTTGGGCTTCTCTTCCTTTTCTTTCCGATCGATCTTTTCTGTCGCTTTGATATATGCATCCACGGTATGTGGAAAATTCCAAAGACTGATACTGTCTCGTTTTTCAACCACCTTTAGCATGATCTCTCTGCCCGGATTGGATTTTTTTACGGAAACATCCACATCCTGAAGGTCTTTTACCGTGGTTGGGAAAAGCTGAATATCCCTTGTTACAGGTTTGTCGCTTATGGCAATATAAGCTTCCCGTTCATTGTATCCCGTCGCATTGAATACCAAGAAATATTCTCCAGGATAAAGTCGGATCTCATAATAGCCATTTGCATCTGCTACGGTGCGGAGATCTGCATTGTTTTTGACAAATATTTTTGCGAAAGGAATAGAAACATTCTGATCATCGACCACATTACCACTCAACAATTGTTGCCCGAAAACATCAGAAATCAGGAATACACCTGAAAGTAACAATAGTAAGGGCAATATACGTAACGTTTTCATTCGAGAGATAAACGTATTGAGTGTGTTATTTGTTGTACGAACTTACGATACAAATGAATAGGAAACCTCATTCTTTTGATTGACGCATGAAACAGACTTTTCAACGCACGAATCAAAGGATTAATGGCTTAGTCCTTTTGTTCCTTCGCTTGTTGCTCTTGCATGTAAACCAAATGTTTTTGCATGCGTTTCACCATCCAGCGTTTCATAAAGAACATGCCAAAGGCGATTACAGAGAAGAGGTAATAGAATCCCCATTTTCTAACGTCATCTGTCAGAGACATGAAAGTGGTAATGATAAAAATGGCTATTCCGGCTACAAGCCAGATATAGGTCATAATGCGATTGTATAATTCCATAATTTTAATTTAGTCTTTGTCGAAGTCATATTTTCCCCTTGGATTCAGGAATACATATTCCGAGAAATCCTGTTTCGTTCGGATTCCGTCGCCATAAAGTATTCCTCCTGGAGAACGAACCACTACCGATGAGTTCGTGTAGATGGTGCTATCTCGCTGATTCCAGTAGAGTATTTCCGTAAGCATCCGTTGTTTCTTTGCAAAATTGTAGAGTTGAACGGAATCCTTAACATATAATTTTCCTGTAGAGAAATTTACTTCGCCATAAAGTGCAGTCAGGGAAGAAACGATCTTGCCATCAGCGGAGAAGAAATTCACTCTCAATCCATCTTTCAGTTTAGTGACCAGTTCAGGTTTGGAATAACTTTCGGCCAGCGCTGCTAAAATCTCGATTCGCGCATAGCCAGAGTCGTTGTAAAACACCCTCAGATCTTTGGTTACTTCATCAGGAGCTTTTGGGTCATAGGTGACGCGCTGAATCGTTTCGAGGTCATTGACACATCCCGAAATGAATAGCGAGATCGACAAAATATAAAGCCAAATAAAAGCAATTCGTCTATCGTTCGATGGACACACGATCAATCGAGTTTTCGTTTAACGAACCACTTGTCAAAATTGGAAGGTGCGAGTGTTACGCCAAAGCTAAAGCCGATATATCGCTCGCTGTAATTGGATCCCTGGAAATTGGATCGTTCTCCTGCATTGAAAGCAAAGTTAAGAGAAGATAATGTTCTGAATGAAGTGACAGGCATGCCAAATCCCACAGAAAACCCTTTATCCAAAACAGTATTGTCCTGCTGAGTATATGGCAAGGATTGCTGGTAGAAACCTGCCCGATAATGGAGTTTCTCCATGAATTTCGTTTTTGTAGTATTTTCCTGAAAACCAATTTCAGGTGTGTACTGTATTCCAAAATTCCAACCGCTGGATTGATTGACGATATAGCTAATCGTGGTGTCACGCAGATTAATCGATTGTGTGTAATTCACATGGAAGGCGAGTTCACTGTTGCGCAGTGAATTGTCTTTGCGAGCATCTTTAAATTGCATTTTCCAGGCAAAGCCAAGTTGTGTTTTACTCGCGAGCGCAATAGTTGTCTTGACATCAGTTGTTGCGCTTAACGTATCCATTAATTCTGGATCGTCGACATTACCATAAAACAGGTAGTTATTTGCAGTGGCACGGAGCTGTTGTTCAGGTTCAATCACAGCTGTCATAACTACTGAATGAGTCTTACCGATGTTCTGTTTCAGGTTAACGGCAAATTCGTAATGAAATGTATTCAACTTCAAGTCATTCCAGTCGACTCCACCCACAATGTTGTTTCCATTGATAAGTAGGCTTTGACGTTCTTTGTGTGCAGTTCCAAAAAGGTATCCTGCATTTCCACCTACACTCAATCGCGTGGAGCGCAAATTGATCAGATCAGCGGATAGACCAAGGAACAATTCCTGGCTTCCACCTTTCCCCTTGTACACATACTTAATAGAGTCCGTTCCAACCTTTGTACGTTGGGTGATTTCATATCCTGTTCGTGTGAACGGTTTCACGCCAAAGGCTAGTCCCAGGTATTTTTTTAATCCGAAGGCCATTACGAAATGGTCCGGAATCATAGTGAAGTTCCAGTTTTTTTGCTGTCCATCAATAAGTTGAGTGTATCGTGAATTTAAGCCAATCGAATAGAGTGGCATTCCTTTGCTTAAATTATTGTAGGTTGAAGGATTGTAGAAGTTGAGAACTGTCGAATCAAAGTAACTTACCCGACAATTTCCTATTCCTGAAAACATGCCGTGGCTGCTAAGAGCACGGTCCCCAATAACTTCAGAACTCCATGGGGAAAAGGTCGTGTTTTGAGCAGCTGTATAACCTGCGACTAAGATCAGAAGAAGAGTAATGAGGTTATTTCGCATTAAAAGAATATATCGTGTACATACCCTCCAGGGTCAGATTTTCGGCAACAAAGATGTCACTTTTTCCTTCGAAATCAAAGTAAACGGCATCACCGCCCGTAATAAAAAACGTTAAATCAGAATAGCATTCGCGATAGTTGGCCATGAGACCATTTATTTCTGCCTGTATTCCGTTGATTACACCTGAATGCATACTCTTCACACTACTTTTCCCGGTCAGTTGAATTTTATTGCGATTATCCAATAGTGGAAGTCGCCCGGTAAATTCGTGCATGGAGCGGTAACGCAGATCAATTCCGGGACTAATGGAGCCTCCTTTGTAGGTGTTCCCTTCAAGTACGTCGAACTTAATACAGGTGCCGATATCAATACTTATCGCAACGTGTGTTTGAGAAAGTCGCAACATGGCACACGCATTACAGATCCGATCTATTCCCAGCGTTTCGGGAGTTTCGTAATCCAGAGTAATTGGTAGAGGTGTTTTGGTGGTAATGAGTAAACAGTTTGATAGCTGACCTTCCAGTTCTTCTGTGCTTGCCTGATCCAGAACGGAACTTAGTGCCTTTGGAATGCTTCCGTAGGGCAACAGAGATGAATGTATGGCGCCTTCAGTATTCGGAATTCGCTTCAAAGTTTGAATAACTCCATTATGGACAGTACATATTTTAACATGCGTATTTCCTGCATCGATCAATAGGACTGTTTCTGAATCTGCCATCCATACAAAGATACGTTTTCGATGAAAAATAATACTGAAAATATGCTCGAATCATTTTTGTTGTTATATTTGCCCCCACAATTAAGGATGGTGATGTAGCTCAGTCGGTAGAGCAAAGTACTGAAAATCCTTGTGTCGGCGGTTCGATTCCGTCCATCACCACCAAAGGGAGCGTTAATGCTCCCTTTTTTTATGGTATGTATTTCGTTTACATGATACGAAGCCTGAAATCGGGAGTGATTTACGTTGGTATGGCAAAGGACGTTGTGCATCGCCTTGGTGAACATAATGCTGGTAAGTCGAAATTTACGAAAGGTCATTTTCCATTCGAATTGGTCTATCAAGAAGGACCATTTGAATCAAAAGAAGCGAGGGTCAGGGAAAAGTATTTAAAAAGGACAGATGTTAAGAAAAGGATTCTGTCCAGTTTGAAATGAGAATTGTCGGCTGTTCCCCGCCTGTCGTAGCGACAGCGCAGACAGGGATTCCGTCCAAGATCATTCAATCTTGCAGGCATCACCACCAAAGGGGGTACTTAGTGCTCCCTTTTTTTATGGTATGTATTTCGTTTACATGATACGAAGCCTGAAATCGGGAGTGATTTACGTTGGCATGGCGAAGGACGTTG
>CAIYQV010000303.1 GCA_903928365.1 uncultured Flavobacteriia bacterium | reverse complement strand
GCAGTTCCTAAAGCACTTGGCAAAGCTGGTTTAACTGCAGGCGATGTTGACTTCTGGGAATTGAACGAAGCATTCTCTGTAGTAGGAATTGCCAACACGAAATTATTAGGACTTGATCCAGCCAAAGTTGATGTCAACGGTGGTGCGGTTGCTCTTGGGCACCCGCTTGGAAATTCCGGATCAAGAATCCTCGTTACTCTGATCAATGTGTTAAAACAAAACAATGCTCGCTTTGGTGGTGCGGGAATTTGTAACGGAGGTGGTGGAGCTTCCGCAATGATCATTGAGAACATTCAATAATCAGCATTAACTAATTGAAAAAGGCCGGTGATCCCGGCCTTTTTTTTTCGCAAATTGTTATCAAATCACAATACACACGTTCAAGGAGTATGAAAAATGCATCCGCTATTTTATTCTGTTGTTTCGTTTTCACTTCTTGTGTAAATACTAAAAAAACCATTGAACTTACCAATGGTAATTTGATTAGTCAAAATCAATATGACCGAATACTTCGACATGCATTCAAAAGTGCAGAAAAAGAAGCAAGAAAGGTGACTATTTCAACTTATGGCAAACAAGTTTATAAAGAAGTCATGAAGGATTTTACCGGTATGGTTGTGATAGACACTTCCAACACTCAATAGCCTGTCTTAATTCACCAAACTCACATAAAGCTCCTCGTACATCGGAAGGATCTTATCCAGATCGAAATCATGTGCTCTTTTTAAGGCTTGTTCTTTAAACCGCGTAAGCAATGCTTTATCGGTTAATAGCTTTAAGGTATTTTCAGCCATGTCATCAATATCTCCAACATCTGATAAATACCCTGATATCCCATGAAGATTCACTTCAGGAATCCCCCCTGTATTGGAAGAAATGACCGGAACCCCCATTGCCATCGCTTCGAGTGCTGCCAATCCAAAACTCTCGGTTTCAGAAGGCAATAAAAACACATCGCTAATCTCAAGTACATGAGCCGTGTCACGGACTTTTCCGAGAAAAATAACATCATGACCAAGTCCTAATTCCCTTACCAAACGTTCCAAACTATGTCGTTCAGGACCATCTCCGGCCAGGATTAGTTTTGACGGAACCACTTGTCTCACTTTATTAAAAACAAGCACGACATCCTCTACACGCTTCACTTTTCTGAAATTAGAAACGTGACTTAGGATCATTTCTCCGTCACACGCATATTTTCGTCGCACCTCAGCCGAAGCAGCGCTGGGTTCCAGATTGGGAGCAATGAAATTGGGAATGACATGGATTTCTCTTGTTGTATCGAAATGCGTAAGCGTATCGTTTTTCAAACTTTCAGAAACGGCAGTAACTGCATTCGATGCATTGATGCAAAAAGAAATCACCGGTTCAAAGGAAGGATCTTTTCCTACCAATGTAATATCAGTTCCATGCAAAGTGGTGATAAAAGGAATTTCTATTCCTTGTGACTTCAGGATCTGTTGAGCCATAAAAGCGGCCGATGCATGCGGAATTGCATAATGTACATGCAAAAGATCCAAGTTTTCATATTTTACCACATCAACCATTTTACTGGTCAATTCCGTTTCGTAGGGCTGATATTCAAATAAAGGATAATCACTTACAGAAACTTCATGATAGAAAATATTCTCGCGAAAACTTCCCAGTCGGACCGGCTGCGAATACGTAATAAAATGAATTTCATGTCCTTTGGCAGCAAGTGCCTTGCCGAGTTCTGTTCCTACCACCCCACTTCCTCCAAAAGTAGGATACAATACAATTCCGATCTTCATGGTTCAATAATGCTGTTAAAGTTAATCAATTCGTTTCAACCCTATTTTGTGGAGCAAAAGATCTGACAAACGCACGGCAAGAAAGGAAAAAGGAATGGCACCCAAGACATCAATAGAGTAATGCACTCGCTGCATCAGTAAAAGCAAAGCAAGAATTACAGTCAGTACAACAAAAACCAACTTATACCGGGATAGCTGTGCAAAATTACAGAGCAAGGCCACGTGTCCGCTGAAAAACAAATCATTGGTTATTCTCGAGGGATAAATCAGGTCATTTAAGAATGGATCTTCCAAATAGATCAGATCAGGGTGAACCTTCAATGAAACAAGCGTTAGTGTCGGAATCCTCAATAACAGAACGAAAGCATAGCTTAGAATCGCTCTTGCAGCAAATCCCGTCGATCTGTAGTTCATAAATGCATAAAGCAAAATGGATCCATACGTTATGCTAAATATGAATACAGAATTATCATACAGAGGTAACCAATGAAACAACGGATCATTTACAACAAAACCACTTGCTTGACTGCTCAACTCATGAAACGCAAGAAATTGGGTAAATCCAACGGCACAAAGACCTAATATAGCCAGGCAAAGTAATGTTATCTTTCCTTCTGATTGAATCATTTTGCCTCCAGAACGGCTTCATAAATAACACGCTGGATCTCTGTACGAATATTCATATCCCGGATTTTCCAGTTACCCTGATCCGGACATACCCGATTAGATAAAAAGACGTAATTGATTCCATATTTAGGATCGGCCCAAACGAGCGTTCCTGTAAATCCGCTGTGACCAAAACTTAATTGCGAAGCAGCTGAACAACATGGACCACCACCACTTGCAGAAGGACGGTCAAATCCAGCACCTCTCCTGTTACCGGGGCATTGAGCTTTAGTGAATTCTTCAACAACAGATGACTGAAGGTATTGCACACCACCATAGGAGCCTTTATTCAAAAAGAGTTGCATCAATGATGCAAGATCGGTAGCATTTGAAAAAACACCCGCATGTCCGCCTACTCCACCAAGCATTGCTGCGCCCGGATCATGCACATACCCGTGAACCAATTGTTTTCTAAAGGCCTGATCATCTTCCGTTGGCATGATCCTGTTCATTGAAAAATGCTGCAATGGTCGATAACACATGGTTCTCAAACCCATAGGAACATAGAGCTCTTCACTCAAATAGTTTTCGAACAAACGACCAGATTCCTTCTCTAAGATCTTTTTAATGAAGTAATAACCCAAATCTGAATATTCATATTTCTTTTGCCCTAAGGGCGTCTGCAAGATCTGTTCATAAATTGAGTCCGTATAGGAATTTCGAATAAACAGATCCTTTGCTACCTGTTGTGTGTATCCTTCCTTCTTTTCTTTTGAGTAAAGTGATGGATCTGGAATTCCATTTTTCAGCGTTCGCTTGTAAAAAGGAATCCAGGGAGTTAATCCAGCCTGATGTGCCATCATTTCACGAATTAT
>CAIYQV010000302.1 GCA_903928365.1 uncultured Flavobacteriia bacterium | reverse complement strand
CCTATGATACTTGCGTTAATGGTACCTGTACTGTCACCGAAACAAAGAATATCGGTTGTAACGGCAGTGATTTGAATAGAATCAGGTTCCGTGATCGTAATGGAGTCAATGGCGATACAACCTGTTTGATCTACTGCCTGCACCGCATAGTATCCTGCAGATAGTCCATTTATACTGTTTCCGACGGTACCGCTTAGAGGCCAGGAAATAGTGATAGGAACGATCCCTCCGGTAGTCGAAGCTGTTAGACTTCCATCACTGGCTGCAAAACAACTGATATCCTGACCGTTATAATCTGAAGATACAGAAGCTGACACAGTGAATTGTGCTGGTTCAGTGATGGTGAATGTATCCGAAACAATACAATGGTATTGATCCGTGATCACCACGGAATAGGTGCCCGCATACAGGCTATCTGCCAGTGCATTTGGATCACTGTTCGACCATTGGTAGGAGAAGGGACTGTTTCCCTGCCCTATTACCTCCAAAGATCCGCCGCCGGCCTGGTAGCAGGTATCGTTTTGCAAGTCGACCAATTGCATGGTAGGAGGATCACTTACAAAAACAGGTGCGATCGTGTCATCTACACAGGTGGTTCCATTATATACAACGGTCAGGTAATAATCACCTGCATCAGTTAATGCCGAATTTGGGATAGATGGATTGTAGATCGTTGAGCTAAAGCCATTTGGTCCAGTCCATGCGTACGTAATATTGGGTGAATTTGGAAAATTGAACTGAATGGTTTCACCTGTACAAACACTATCCGTATAAGTGAGTAAAAAAGGTGTACAAGCCGAGGTGTTTACATTCACTATTCCACTCTCAGGTGAAGGACAGCCATCTGCATCCAGAAGATCTGAAAGCCCGTTATTTCCATTGTTTATTCCTGAAATTTGACCAGTCCCAAAGATATAAGCCTGATTTTGCAGCAGTGTACCGCATTGCCAAACAGCACAATCCTCATGCAATTTCACCTGAAAAGTAATCACTGTACTATCTGCTCCGGTAGAAGAATTGACAACTGCTCCGCCTGTTGAGCCATTGGCTCCGGTTCCTATGCGGGCACTTACAACATTACTTGCAGAAATAAATTCTGCCTGGTCGCTGTCCGTAGCATCGGTTTTTACACCGCTGTTCGGGCCATAGGAATAAGTAAGCGTACCTGGTAAGTACTGAAGGCGTGCATCCAAAGTATCAGTTAAATAGGTGTTGATCGCCACATCCGAACCAATATTTTTCGCAGTGATGGAATATTCAAGAATGTCTCCCGGTTGTACGACGCCACCATTTAAATCTGTGTAGGAAACCGATGCACGAAGGTCTGGCTCATAGATCTCAATGGCAGATGTAATAACACTGGTCAATACTGTTTCTGAAGTGGTAGAAACTCTAATCTGAGCTGTGCTGGCAGAGTTTCCTATGTAGTTGAATGTCCCATTGTTCGGCGAATAAATATTGGCATCGTGACCTAGGTTGTTATCATAACTGGGGTTTCGAAGAGGTGTGAGTGCGCCATTGCGAGAGATCGTACTGTTGAATGCATTGTTCGTTGTATGCAGGGCATCGCTGATGGGTACGAATGTACCTGCTCCATTGAAAGCCAATTGATCACCCGTCTGCCCTCGGTCTCCGTCGTGAGCTACTACACCCAGTTCAAAATTCACCGGTCCGGATGGAGGCGTGAGAAATCCGCTTAGGTTAATATTCACGGTCCCTGAACCCGTACTAACATTCGCCAGACCATCGAATACCGTGACGTTTTTCATGGATTCGTAGATGTTCCTGTAAATAACCACCATGGTCCATCCTCCAAAGGTGTTGCTACCATTCTGAGTTACGACATTCGCTATGCGATAAGTGGCATTAATGGGATTGGCCTGTACAATGGAAGTCACATCTTTGAAACAATTGTACATCGTTTTTCCGACCGTATTATCCAAGAGCTCGTCGGCTGTCAAATTGATGTAAGCGCCGCTGTTTACACTCAGTTTAACTTGATTTCTAATGGTATAATTTGTTGTTGAATTTGCAGGCGTATTTAACATTCCAACCCAATAAAGGCCTGCCCAAACGATCTCACTGCAATTGGGTAGGTCGAGTTGGTCGCTGTTCGACATAAATGTGGCGGGATCCGTATCTGTGTTCACATAGGTCATGGAGAAGCCATTGTTGTCACTGGTTCCCCCTGGGGGCGTTTCATTGTTTGCGTTACAGTTGCACCCAATGGAGGTGTTTGCCAAAAATACCAGCCCACCTTTCAGGTTATTTTGATAGCGAATGGCAAATGGATCAACGATTTGACTGAAAACATGAAGCGAAATAAATAATAGGGCAATACTGAAAAGATGCTTCATAGTCGGAAAACAGGTTTTAACACATCTAAGACGAAATGAAGTGTCCAAGGGTTGTACTAAGTTTAAGTATTAAAAAAGAGGTGTAATATCATCATTTTAATTGTGATTTATTCCGACCCCGAGCGGTTTTATTTTTTACGAAAAGGTTGGTGCAATGCAGAAACGTTAAATCGGAATTATTCCGCTAACTTTAAACAGCAATTATTTTATGGCAAAAACAAAATCAGCATATTTCTGTCAAAATTGTGGGTATGAAACCCCTAAATGGCTTGGTAAATGTCCTTCTTGCAATGAATGGAATACCTTTGTAGAGGAGGTGATTGAAAAAAACGTACCCTCAGTGGTTGCTTTTTCGACATCATCCAGGAATGCTAAACCACAGGCGATTCACACGATAGAACAGCAGGAGCACGTGCGAATAGAACTGAAAGATAAAGAGTTGAATCGCGTTCTTGGAGGTGGATTAGTCAACGGATCACTTATTCTATTCGGTGGTGAACCAGGAATTGGAAAGTCTACGTTGCTCTTGCAAATGGCCATTGAAGAGGCCGCAATCAAAGTGCTTTATGTTTCGGGCGAAGAAAGCGAACAGCAGATTCGTATGCGGGCTGAAAGAATCGGTTTGTCCAACAAACAATGTTTTATTCTTACAGAGACCAACATTCAGAATATCTTTAAGCAAGCCGAGGAAACACAACCCGAATTGCTTATCATCGATTCGATTCAAACACTCTATTCCAGTCAGATTGAAAGTTCTCCAGGGAGTATTTCTCAAGTTAGAGAATGTACGGCTCAATTACTCCGTTACGCCAAACAAACCGGGGTACCTGTATTTCTCATCGGACATATAACCAAAGAGGGCTCCCTTGCCGGACCAAAAGTGTTAGAACACATGGTCGATGCCGTGCTGCAATTCGAGGGCGACCGCAATCATGTTTATCGTTTACTGCGTTCGATCAAGAATCGTTTCGGAAGTACGAATGAGTTGGGTATTTATGAGATGATCGGAAGCGGTTTACGACAAGTTGAAAATCCTTCTGAAATATTGATTACGAATACAGATAGTTCGCTAAGTGGAATTTCCATTGCGGCTACCCTGGAAGGATTGCGACCGATGCTGATCGAGGTCCAGGCATTGGTGAGTACAGCGGCTTATGGAACCCCGCAACGTTCTTCTACCGGATTTGATAGCAAACGGCTGAATATGCTACTTGCGGTCATGGAAAAACGCTGCGGATTTAAGCTGGGTGCCAAGGATGTTTTCCTGAACATCGCAGGCGGTATTAAAGTGGACGATCCGGCGATCGATTTGGCTGTTGTTGCAGCAGTGTTGTCTTCGAATGCGGATCTTCCTATTGACAAGCACATTGCATTATCAGCAGAAGTTGGACTTTCCGGCGAGGTAAGACCGGTTAATCGTATTGATCAGCGTATCGCTGAGGCGGAGAAACT
>CAIYQV010000301.1 GCA_903928365.1 uncultured Flavobacteriia bacterium | reverse complement strand
CGTAATTGGCATCTTTATCCCACAGGATGGCATCTTTGCTGGTTTCTACTTGAACAATTCTGTTATCAGCATCGTAGGTGTAGCGGTGGTGGTATTCATCACGTTGTCCTGGACTGTAATCCACTTGGTTTACCTTCCCGCTGATAAGATCGTACTGATAATAAAGGTGTTTGTACTGATTGCTCACAGCGGCCAGATCCGGCACATCTTGCACCAAATGGTCTACATTGCCATGAACATCATAGCTGTAATAGGTTGCATGCCCAAACCCGGTGGTTGCACCAGCGCTGAGGGTCGTGTAAACATCCATGTAATAAACCGCCGTAACCCGTTTTTTGGTATTTCTCTGTGAGATTATTCCACTGGGACCTTGCTGGTTATCATAAAAGGTTTGGGTGATTTCTGTGCGTGTGGTGCTGCCCCCATTAGAAATCCAAGTAGACAATAAAGCATCGTCTATTTGTCGACCAGAGAAAGTAGTCTCTATTCGGTCTGCTGTGGCCTTTTCTCCCACTTCAGTAATTCTACCCAACGGATCATACAATGTATAACTGTAGGCTTGAGTTGAAAGTAGGAGGTATTGATCTCCAAGTACCGCGGCAAATTGACCCCTTGAAGTGAAGAGGTGTATTTGATTGCAAGTGTGACGTGGAGACATGTTTCGAATTTATTCTTTTTGCTTCTCTTTTTTATATTTTCTTCTTGAAAACTGCGCATGTTAAATAGTTTAAACCAACACACTTCAACTCCTCTGTTTAGTGTCAATATTGGAGGCCTGTTTTAATCGGCTGAGTGGGCCAGTTTCAAAGGTTTTTCAGTTTTACTTGGATATAAGATCAATTTAAAGTTGATTTCGAGATTTTATTTGTCGGCTTTTACCTATTTACGGACAAAAATGGTAATTCTGCGGAATTCCGTGATAAAAAAGAAAGTCCCACGGAAAACCGCAGGACTTTTACCAGAAAATGGGGGGTGAAACTGGTAATTTCGTGGTAAAACCGTAGAAATATCTTAGAAAGGAAGAGTAGGAAGTGAGTAATCTCCGTTGATTCCGTCGGATTTCTCTACGATATCATGATCTTTCATGAACTTTATGTAGTTCCTCGCCATTCTGTCCTTTATATCTAATGCTTCCATCACTGCTTGAGTTAATTCAGCATAGGTTTGCACTGATTTGTTGGCGAATATGTCTTTGGCAATTTCAGTTAATTCATTTAGCTTTCTGGTTTCTGATTCCTCTTTGCTCTTTTCTCCGAGGAAAACATGTCGACCTTCTTCTTTACTCCAGCCAAACTGGATCAAAGGCACATCAAGTGGAGAACCATCACGAACTTTAAGCGCTTTTACTACGCTGCAATTGGCATTGTTATCCTTTTCAATAAGTAAAATGCCTGCTGCCTTTCGTTGAACTTCTGAACCGAGATGACCGCGCAGTTTCATGCCAGAAGGAGCCATGTGCACAACGCAAATAATACATGTATTGTAAATCGCGGCCATTCGGAAAAGTTCTTCTATCAACTTTACTGAGCTTTCTTCATCATTCACACCGTTCAATAAGTCAGCAATTCCGTCTATCACAACCATGTGAATGCCACCATGTTCGTAATACAAGCGATCCATGGATTCTAAGATCAAGTTCATGCGTTCATTCCGGGAGATTCCTACCAATCCAAACGCCTTGAACCAGTAGGGCGGTTTTTCAAGGGTCGCCCGTTTGATGATGTACGAAAGGTTTTTGTACAACTGATATTCGGATTGCTCGGTATCATAAAGTAAAATTGCCTTCTTAGTATCATTGGTTTTTACATAGGTTCCCAATGTGTCAACCACACTGTCGTCGGGTTTCATGGCTCCTGACAGTAATCCGCCTAGGTAGTTCGTTTTACCGCTTCCTTCTGCACCTGCGATACAAAGAATGTTTCCTGGCGTTCCAATTGTCACATCATTGATTGTGATTATTGGCTCAGGAGCTTTTGGGGGATTTTCAAAATCAATTTCACAGCTTTTCATAACTGATAGGGTGTCTTCGTATAAATGGTCGAGCATTTCAAGGAATAGCATCATTAAGTTGTCTGCTGTATGTCCGAGCTTGAAAAAATCGGAGATGTCTTTTTCGGTCTTTGTTCCTGCCAGTGGTAGTATCAATCGTTTGATTTGATAGGATTTGTATTCCTTACAGAGTTTTTCCATGGATGCTTTTCCTGTTTCATCTGCATCGTACAATAGGGTGATGTGTTTAAAACGGTAGCTCAAACCTCGCAGTAAATTTTTGGGGATATGGGCTGTTTCACTGTTCAGACAAATGGCGTTCAATCCTTGTGAAGACAGGCTTAAAACATCCTTCTCACCGCCAGTGATGAATAAGATGTCGCCCCTGACAGGTAATTGTTCCAGCCCGAAAATGTAATTCTCCGTAATTTCTCCAGTGTACAAAAATCTCAAGGATGAATTTGGACGATACAGTTTGGTGTACCGTCTTCCTTGGTATCCAAAAATGGGTTGTTCGTTGGTGCTCTTTAAAAAGAACTCTTTATTCTGTTTGCTTACTCCATGGTAGGTGTCAATGGAGCAAACATTATATCGTTTGAGGGTTTCTATGCTGATGCCGTATTTGTTCCAAAATGCCAATTCAGCAACGCTAAATTCCTTGTATTGAATGGGTAGTTTTGTATGGGCGGTTTCGAATCCATCATGGATTGATACGATTTTACTCGCTGTTGTTACGAGCCCATTGTTGTCTCTAATGACGCGATCAACTTTCTGGGTATGATCCTCAAGGCCAAGACCCAATTCGCCGTCAATGATTTCTAGAATTTTAATAAAATCTGTTCGGTCGTCACAGATGTATCCAAAGATTTTGCCGACAAAGAAAAAACAGTCTCCACTGTATTCAGCGTCTCCAAAATCTTTGAACTTGTATAAGTTCGACTTCTTATCAAGGTACACATAGCATGAAGCTTTGCTGTCTTGATAGAAGGGGCTTTTGAATGATTTGCCAACTTTTGTAAATCGGCTGCCCATAAAATGCCTGAATACTTCAAGGCCTTTGTTTGTTGCGTATAAGATTGAATCTTTGTTTAATGACATCGTGATGGTTTTTAGGGTTAAAGGATGGATGGGAGCGCATTTACTTTATTCTTGTTGGTGTACTTATTCAGTTCCGAAACAAGAATGCGCCGTTGTCGGCCAATATGAGTAAATCCCAATTCGCCATTTCTCATCAGTCGGTAGATGCCTACACGACTAATCCCCAAAAACCGACAGGCACTCGCAACGTCCATGTAAGTTTCCTTTGGCTGCGGTTCCAGTGATTTTTCAATAAGTTTCTCAATCTTTGATTCCAGCTGCATCACACGCAAGTGCAACTGTTCATAGTTGGGTTCGGTTGTTTTGTTTTCTTGCCACATGTGCTCCTAATAATTTGATTAGGATGCAAGAGTATCGCGATTTCAAAAGGTGCTTACCATACTTAAATTTAAGTTAAGTAAGATTTTTTCAATTTCATTTATTGACCATGTTGTTGTAGGTCGCAACCAACTCTTTTAAGAATTCGCTTTCCCGTTTTATTTTCCTGTCCTTGCCATAACTGAGCGAGCCATGCCAATGCGCTATTCGAATATTTAAGAACCACATCGCTAGTGACATGTAATCTTTTTTGGTAACAGGTTTGTTGTCTGTTCCTATAATGGCATTGCATTCGTGTAAACAGATAAAGAGTTCGATGAATTCAATTTTATCGCGGTTCCACTTGAGGTTGGTGAAGCCACTATCTCGGGGGAAAAGGCTCAACTGTCCTGATAAATAAGAAGAAATTTCCTTGGTTGTTGGTGTGCTGAAATCGGGGGTGGGGTTGGATGGAGGGATTGCCTTTGGTGTGAAATATTTGTTTAAGAATTGAAGCCGATGAACAAAAAGATCATCTAGCATTTCAATGATTTGAAATTGGATGTTAAAATAGTCCATAATTTTTTTTTCAAGGCTGAATCGTTAACGAGGTCAGTTCTTGGTGTTTTTATGAATTCAATTCGATTGAACAGAATGAGCTCATTGCCCTTTGGGAAATACCTGTTCTTAAATTCCTTTATTTCAAACCTGGCAAGGTCTAATGACTTTTTGACTTCCTCTGGTGTGTCGCGCCCCTGATTGACTTGAGTTTCGACAAGTGTTTTGTATTCCTTGTAGATTTTGTCAAGGAATTGCTGGTAGTCCAGGATTGATTTGTGGCCGTTGAAATTAATTTCAGGGCCTGTTTCAATTTCAAACAAGTTGATTTGTTTTCTAACTGAGTGAGAGTGCACTTGCACTTTTGCAACTTGAAGCTGCTCCAAGGTTTCTGTGAGGATTTTGTTCATATACGGGTTTTTGGTTTAAACTATTGTAATAACAAATAAGTTTCGACAACTAGGGTCACAGCTTGAAATGAATTTATCGTCTACGAAACGGTAAAATCATTCATGGCAATATGGCAATGGTATATATATACACATTGCCTATTGCCCTATATAGATATGATTTTAGAGAGTGCCTGCCGTTGCCTTTGAAATTGGGCTGTCAGCGATTTTCTGATCCAGATTGTGAAATTTGTCTTTGAGGAGATTGCCGCTGCAAGGTGAATGGGGTGTTGTAGAATAAATGGTTGAGCTTATAGTAGGTCCCGGGTTTCGAATCCAAAAGGGTCTAATATATTCTCGCCCTTTAGTATGGTCAATTTGAGTCCGATTAATTCAAACTAGGTCCCAGGTTTCGAATCAAAGGGTCCCGAGTTTCGAATCCCAAAATGGTCTTATGTATTTCCGTCTGTTTGTTTGGTCAATTTGAGTACGTCGGATGGTGTCGATTTGTCCGATTATTCCATTTTTTTGAATGAGGGCATCGGTGAAAGGTGCTTTTGTTTTTGCATTTTTTAAACCTTTAGGTTTAAAAAATTGTTTTATATTTTAACTTAAAGGTGTATATTTGTGTGTAATTTTTAAACCT
>CAIYQV010000300.1 GCA_903928365.1 uncultured Flavobacteriia bacterium | reverse complement strand
TCACCAGTGGGCTTGAAATCTGAAATGAGTTGGAAATCCATGAGATTACACAAATCTACAGATTTCTTTTCTTCATGTCATTTTCTCTGAATTGAAAGCTATCTTTGCATAACGATTCAAGTATGGAACAACAATGGCATCAACTAATGGAAATGCTGACGGATAATCCCGTTCAAGTGTTGTTTCTGGTTTTAGGTATCTTATTGCTTGAAGTCATTCTTTCCTTTGATAACGCGGCTGTCCTTGCAACGATGGTGAAGGATCTTCCGGAGGATCAGCAGAAAAAAGCATTGCGTTATGGAATTGTTGGTGCGTATGTTTTTCGTGGCGTAGCATTGGTCTTAGTGGAGCAAATTCTTTCCATCTGGTGGCTCAAACCTCTTGGCGGATTGTATCTGCTCTGGATGGCCTTCAATCACTTTTTCATCAAAGAAAAAGATTCAGAAGAGGAAGTGGAGGACGTAAAGAAAAGTGCATTTTACAAGTATACAGTAGGTTGGCTTGGCATTTTTTGGTCGACGGT
Organism: uncultured Flavobacteriia bacterium; assembly: GCA_903928365.1. GTDB lineage: Bacteria > Bacteroidota > Bacteroidia > Flavobacteriales_D > Crocinitomicaceae > M0103. The sequence continues at coordinate 1,429 of CAIYQV010000300.1, read as the reverse complement.
CATTGCGGTAGAGTTCATGGATATCGTTTTCTCCATCGATAACATTTTTGCGGTGGTGGCTTATACGCCAAATATTTACCTGATCTGCGCGGGAGTATTTATCGGTATTTTGGCCATGCGTTATGTGGCACAATACTTTGTAGTACTGATGGAACGATTCCCATATCTGGAACAGTCCGCATTCATTGTGATCGGAATTTTAGGGGTCAAGTTGTGTTTTTCGGTACTCGTTCACTTTAATAAAGATTTTATCTGGATCGAATCAGAAAGCTTTGATCTGTTCGTTTCTGCACTGACTCTTTTTATATTCTTGTTGCCAATACTTGCTAAAAAGGTTAAAAAAGGTCAGGACAAGCGACGTTCGTCTGAAAACTGATTGTATCGTTCATCCAGCGTGCCCATCCATCGGTCCCAGAACAAAAAGTACAATCCATAATTTCCTTTAAAATATTTGTGATGCATATTATGTGCAACAGACGTATTTACCCATCTACCGATCCGTGTTCTGTGAAAACCTTTGGGATACAATTCATATCCTAGATGACCGTAGACATTATAGATGAATTGCAGCAGCAGGAAAAGGAGCAGTGCTCCTATATGAACAGGGAAGGAAAAGGCAATGATAGGAAGGATAAGGGCTTCCAGAATACTTTCAACCACATGAAAACTATAAGATGTCCAAGGGGTGGGGTTGGTTGATTTGTGGTGTACGAGATGCACATGTTTGAAAATCCATGGCAGATGCATAAAACGATGAATCCAGTAAAAATAAGTGTCATGCACCAGGAACATGAGCGGAAAACTCAGAATGAAATAGGGGATGCCATTGGTTGAAATATTCATGTAAATATGTGTTTGAGAACGCGCTACTTTAAACACGATTGCGGCCATGCTTGCAAATATGACCATAGTGATCACGGAATGATAGATTTCAGTCCATTTGGATATGGCCGAAGGGAATTGTTGTTGAATTTTTAGTTGTAGCCATCGTTTTTTAAACAGTACATAAAAGAGTAAATAAGCCAAACCTGCAATAATAAAATAGCGCAGAACGATGTATTTGGAAGCAATTAGCCAGGCTTTGAAAAAGAGGTGTTGCATGAAAGTTAATTATTAGTTCAAAAATACTCGAAATCGAATTGGTATCTTTGGCGTCAAATCAGCTTTTGATGAAAATATACAACAACATACTTGAAACGATCGGAAATACTCCGTTGGTTAAATTAAACAAAGTAACGAAGGAGATCAATGCGACCATCCTGGCTAAAGTAGAGACCACTAATCCGGGGAATTCCGTTAAAGACCGGATGGCTGTAAAAATGATCGAGGATGCAGAAAAAGCAGGATTGATCAAGCCGGGTGGTACGATCATCGAAGGGACTTCAGGAAACACAGGAATGGGATTGGCATTGGCGAGTATCATCAAAGG
>CAIYQV010000299.1 GCA_903928365.1 uncultured Flavobacteriia bacterium | reverse complement strand
TTAGGCGATTTAAAAACGATGGCAACTTTGCTTTCCTTTTTCAAAAGCTGCATTTCAGGATAGAATAGTGCTCTGGAGAAATGTACCTTTTGCGCTTCCAGCCGTTTGAAATGATAGTTCACCAAGGAAGTTCGAAATTGCTCATAAGCTGGCTTCTTCTGACACCAAAGTGCCTGGGAAAGGGCGATTGCTCTTGGAAAAGCCATGTACTCCAATTGTTTCATGTCAGGTATGTACTCCGTCCATAGATTCGCTTGTCCACCAAGAATGTAGGCCGCCTGATCAGGTGAGATTCCGGAAGGTATCGGATCGAATTCATACACCTTTTCCAAAGGAGTATAGCCACCAATCGCAAGTGGTTCATTGCTATCTTTACTCTGATAATGGTCAAAATAGCAATGACTTCCCGGTGACATCACAACATAATGACCTTGTTTCGCAGCCTCAACCCCACCTTCAGTTCCTCTCCAGGACATCACAGCGGCATTGGGTGACAAACCTCCTTCAAGGATCTCGTCCCAACCAATCAACTTTTTACCTTTAGTGGTCAAGTATTCATCGATCTTGCCAATGAACCAACTTTGCAATTCGTCTTCATTCTTCAAACCATTCTCACGAATTACTGCCTGACATTTCTTACACTTCTTCCAACGCGTTTTTGGAGCTTCATCTCCCCCAACGTGCACATAAGCTGATGGAAATAAAGGAACCACCTCATCCAAAATATCCTTCACAAAATCTAATGTGGACTCATGCATACAGAAAATATCATCAAAAACACCCCATAATCCTGGAACAGGTAAATGTTCACCGGTGCAAGCGTATTCAGGATACGCAGCTAATGCCGCCCTGCAGTGACCGGGCATTTCAATTTCCGGTACTACCGTAATGTAGCGTTCTGCTGCATATGCCACAACCTCTTTGATTTGATCCTGCGTGTAAAATCCGCCGTATCTCTGAACAGTATAGGTTCGCGGCGAAGTTGAATAATGTGCATTTACCGTGCTGTCTCGCCAGGCTCCAACACTCGTCAATTTAGGATATTTCTTGATCTCGATCCGCCATCCCTGATCATCCGTTAAATGCCAATGAAAGGTATTGAACTTGTATTGCGCCATCAGATCGATGTATCGTTTCACCTCTTCGACTGTAAAAAAGTGTCTGCTGACATCGAGATGCATTCCCCTCCACTCATATTTGGGCGCATCACTTACAAAACATCTACGAAAAAGGTATTTTCCATCTTGTTCTTCCATCAACTGAAAAAGACTCGTAAGCGCGTAAAAGCAACTCGCTTCTGAACTGTATTGAATGGTAATTCCTTTATCGATCCGTATACTGTAGTGGTCTTTAGGAACATTGTGCAGTTTTTTGAAAACCAACTGATCAGTGACAGGGGTAAAAACGGTGATCAAACCAAGTTCATTCACACACTTTTTGATCATAAATTCCCGAATAGGTTCAGGAATCCCATCTTCGTTGATTGCTAGTTTTCCGGAAACCTCGGCAAATCCTTCGGAGGGCACATACGTACTTGGTGTCGGTAAAATGGGACACACATCCTGAGCAACGACAAGATGCACTGAAAGCAAAAGGCATAATGCCAGTACCAATTTAAGCGAACCCCTTATTTTCAGCGCCTTTTTCTTCATGAATCGTATTGAATTTCAGAAAGATAAATAAAATAACCAATCCCAAATTAGCCAATCCAAGAATTCCATGCTCCGTGACAGCTGCACCAAGCTCTTTTCCAAGTAAATCATTTGAATTCAAAGAGAAACCGGCCATAAAAATCCCAAAAACCAGCCATAATAGTATATTCCTTCGCTGAATTAGCGATTGAATCAACAAAAAGATCAAAGGCAAAGAAAACATAAAATGTTGCGTATCCGTTTTGAAAAGATTTGGTGTAAATGCAAGTAATACACACATCCATTCTTCAGTTGATATGTGCTGAGTTTTGTAAAGATCTATGAATAGGATGCCCAGAATCAACAAACTAAATAGCAATACGGGAAGCCATTCATTCTTAAAGCCGGTGTAAAAGGAGATTAATGAACTCAATGAATCATGATTGACCTGGTAATCGCCATGACGGAGCACTGCTGCGAACCATTCTGACCACAAATTCATGCCGCCCGTCCATCCGTTAAAAATAAAAGGAACGACAAAAAAGACCATCCCCAGAAGTCCTATTCCCAAGATCTCCTTACGGTAACTTCGGAACATTGGAAAAATGATCAAAAGCATAAACGGTTTGAACAATATGACAATGGCTAATAGAACGGCTGCACTTTTCATCTTCCTCCTCTTCAAGGCACTCCATCCCAAGGCGAACAATGCAAGCAATTGCAAGTTGATATTACCCATATGAAATTCACGGACAAGATGTATTGCCACAAATACAAATGATAACCATAGTACCCAGGCATAATTCTTCCCCATCGAATTGGTCAAAGATTGCCTCACGTTTCTATGTAAAACGGTAACAACGATAAGAAAAGATAACAGACTCAGCACTGTATGGATCAATTGTATTGAAAAGTATCCGAGCGTTTTCATCGGCCACAAGAAATACAATGAGGTCGGCGGGTATTTAAATAAACCGCTCGTCAATCCATACGCTTTTTCGTACGGGGTGTTTCCGGAAAAATAGTCTTTAGAAGCGTTTACATAAACAAAGAGGTCATTGGTCCAGAACTTCCCATTTTTGATCTCCACAAAGGTCATTAACCCCACAAAAAAGGAGCAAAACAATCCGAAATACAATAGGTAACGGTTGTCTCTCTTTAGAAGATCACGTAAATTCAGGGAAAACATCCGTTCTTACATGTTCCTACGGTACTGACCACCCACTTCAAACAAGGCATTGGTGATCTGACCAAGTGATGCATATTTACACGTTTCCATCAACTGTTCGAACATGTTTTTGTTCTGAATAGCCGCCTCCTGCACGTATTGAATTCCTTCTTTCGCTTTCTCCTCATTTGATCTGTGCAGATTTTCAAGCATTCCTATCTGGTATTGCTTTTCTTCCTCAGTGGCACGAATCACCTCTTTCGGCAAAACCGTTGGAGAACCTTTGGAACTCAAGAAGGTATTCACACCAATGATCGGGAATTCACCTGTGTGCTTCAACATTTCATAATGCAAGGATTCTTCCTGGATCTTTGAACGCTGATACATCGTTTCCATGGCTCCCAATACACCTCCACGTTCTGTAATTCGATCAAATTCGGAAAGCACGGCCTCTTCTACCAGATCCGTTAATTCTTCAATGATAAATGAACCTTGAAGCGGATTCTCGTTCTTCGCCAGTCCCAACTCGCGATTAATGATCAACTGAATAGCCATAGCGCGACGAACAGACTCTTCCGTAGGTGTAGTAATCGCTTCATCATAGGCATTTGTATGCAGTGAATTACAGTTATCATAGATCGCGTAGAGTGCTTGCAAGGTCGTACGGATATCGTTGAAATCAATTTCTTGAGCATGAAGTGAACGACCAGAGGTTTGAATATGGTATTTCAACATCTGAGCACGCGAATTGGCCGCATATTTACGAGAAAGTGCTTTCGCCCATACTCTTCTTGCTACACGACCGATCACAGCATATTCCGGATCGATGCCATTCGAGAAGAAGAATGAGAGGTTTGGACCAAAATCATTGATATCCATCCCACGACTCAAGTAATACTCAACATAGGTAAATCCATTGGCTAACGTAAATGCCAGCTGCGTGATCGGATTGGCTCCAGCTTCGGCAATGTGGTAGCCAGAAATCGAAACAGAGTAGAAATTGCGAACGCCTTTATCAATGAAGTATTGCTGGACGTCTCCCATCAAACGAAGGGCAAATTCTGTGGAGAAAATGCACGTGTTTTGCGCCTGATCTTCTTTCAGGATATCCGCCTGAACCGTTCCTCGAACTTGCTTTAGAGTCTCGGCCTTGATCTGTTCATAAACATCTTTTGGAAGCACTTGATCTCCCGTAACCCCCAGAAGCATTAAACCTAAACCGTCATTTCCTTCAGGCAAATCTCCCTGGTAGCGCGGTCGCTCCTTTCCCTTGTAAATGGCAGCAATTTTTGCTTCTACCTCTGCTTCAAGGCCATTTGATTTGATATATTTCTCACAGTTCTGATCAATTGCCGCGTTCATAAAGAAGCCCAATAGCATAGGTGCCGGACCATTGATCGTCATGGAAACAGATGTCATTGGATGACTGAGATCAAAACCTGAATACAGTTTTTTCGCATCATCCAAACAGCATATAGAAACACCAGAGTTACCGATCTTACCATAAATATCAGGTCGTACATCTGGGTCATTTCCATAAAGTGTCACAGAATCGAACGCTGTCGAAAGTCGTTTTGCCGGCATCCCTAAGGAAACATAGTGGAAACGCTTGTTTGTTCTTTCAGGGCCTCCTTCACCTGCAAACATGCGCGTCGGATCCTCTCCTTCCCGTTTGAAAGGGAACAATCCTGAAGTGTAAGGAAATTCACCCGGTACATTTTCTTGCAACGACCAACGTAGGATGTCTCCCCATCCTGTATACTTCGGCGTAGCTACTTTCGGAATCTGTAAATGTGAAAGAGATTCGGAATGCGTAGCAAGCTTGAGCACCTTGTCGCGCACCTTGAATTCAAATTCTGGATTTTTATATAATGCTTTTTTCTCTTCCCACTTTTGCAGGATCTCCCAATTCTTAGGATCAAAGTTCAGTTTTTCCTGTTCAAAAGCCTCCTGAAGTCCTTTGATCAATCGATCCTTGTCCGCATAAGTTGAATTTCTCAATGTTTCCATGGAGGAATGCAGACCATGCAGTTTCTCAGCCACAATCACCTGATCATTCACCCATTTGTCGTAAGAACGGTTATTTTCTGAGATCTCTGACAGATAACGCGTTCTATCAGGGGGAATCACAAAGATCTTTTCAGACATTTCCTTCGTGATTGCAAAAGTAGATGTCAAAGGAGCACCCGTTTTGTCGACGACCTTATCCATGATCACCTTGTACAGGGAATTCATTCCCGGATCATTGAACTGGGAGGCGATTGTTCCATAGACTGGCATACTGTCTACATCAGATTCCCACAGATTGTGATTTCGCTGGTATTGTTTTCTCACGTCTCTCAATGCATCCAGAGCACCTCGCTTATCGAATTTATTCAATGCGATCACATCAGCAAAATCAAGCATATCGATCTTTTCCAATTGCGTAGCCGCACCATATTCAGGCGTCATTACATACAATGCAACATCCGAGTGGTCGAGGATTTCGGTATCGGATTGACCAATTCCCGATGTC
>CAIYQV010000298.1 GCA_903928365.1 uncultured Flavobacteriia bacterium | reverse complement strand
TAGCTCCTTCCACAGCGGCAGACATCGTTCCTGAATAAAGCACATTCGTCGATGTGTTTTCTCCGTGATTAATCCCTGAAACAATTAAATCAGGTCGGCGATGCAAGACTTCAGATATTCCAAGTTTCACGCAATCTACAGGTGTTCCTGAGCAAGTAAAAGACTGAATTGGCGCAAAGATCTGAGAGCTATCCAGTCGCAGAATCTGATTCACCGTAATCGCATGCCCCATTCCGGATTGCGCTTTATCAGGAGCCACCACAACAACCTCTCCGTGTTTGGATGCGATTTCTACCAATGAACGAATCCCTTTAGATGAAATACCATCATCATTCGTGACCAGGATCAAAGGCTTCTCTGCATTTTCCTTCATAAGCAACGAAAGTAGAAAATATTAGAACAACAACGTTGATAAAAATAGGGCAAAAAAATGCCATCGAGCAGCAAAGTTGCGCTTTAAGATTATACATTTGACCCACGAATGAATACCTTCCGAACAAAAGAACTATTGCAGGAACTGGAAGCGATCACAGCGACCAACCTGAAAGTAATTGAAGACCATGCCACTGTGCTATCAACTGAACAGTTAAACTGGAAAAAAGATCATTCCAGTTGGTCAATTCTGGAAATATTAGCGCATTTGAATGAATATGCGCTTTATTACAACGAGGTCATTTCAAGAAGAATTGACAAAACAAGATTCAGAGAACCACGGCAGACTTTCATTTCTTCTCCTCTTGGGAGATCTGCTTGGATATCCATGAAACTTGGAAATGCGCGCAATGTCAAAAGAAAATTACGTTCGCCGAGAATTTACAACCCAAGTTTCAATAAAGAGATCCTACTTGACAATAGCGTGAGCACTTTTTTAGAAAGTCAAAAAGAACTTTTGAACATCATCAGGAAAGCGGCCAATGTGAGTCTCCGTAAAGTCCGAATTCCCATCTCTATTTCAAAATTGATCAGATTACGATTGGGTGATGCGCTGATGTTCGTCATTTACCATAATGAGCGACACGTCCAACAAGTGCTTAATAACATATCAAACAAAAACTTCCCTAAAAACAGCAGTGAAGCATGAACTTCGCGTATTGTTTAGTAAGTCTATCCCCGCTCAGAGCAGAGGCAAAGGATGATTCTGAAATGGTAAGCCAACTGCTTTTTGGCGAAACTGTTCGAATTATTGAGGAAATCAATCATTCCTGGGTTAAAATCGAAACGTTACTGGATGGCTATCAGGGATTTGCCGATAAAAAACACTTTCGGAATTTAACCGAAAAAGAATGGAAACGTTGGATGGACGGTCAAACGTTGCTTTCATCCCAGACATGTTCAATTGAAACGCCCTGGGGAATTCAACAAATTGTGCGCGGATCATTTGTTCCTTTTGAACACGATGGTTCCTTTATGATCGGCAGTGATGCTTTTACTTTCATGAGTGATCCTTTCGAAAAAACATGGAAAACCTCCGTGGACTTAGCACTATCTTACTTAAACACCCCGTACTTGTGGGGTGGTAAATCTCCTTTTGGAATTGACTGTTCAGGATTAACACAAACCGTATTAAGATTTTTTGACCTAAACATCCCAAGGGATGCTTCACAACAAATTGAATGTGGCCGTGAAATTTCATTTACCGACATAGAACCAGGAGATCTCGGCTTCTTTCATAATAGCTCGGGAAAGATCATCCACGTTGGTTTTTGCGGTTTGGAAGGTCAATTCATTCACGCATCGGGTTGGGTGCGCATTGATACACTTACAGAAGAAGGGATACGCCATTCAGAAACGAATGAACTTACGCACCACTTGCATTCCGTTCGAAGGATGTAAAGATTCAATGAAATAATAACGATATTCGCAAAAAAATAAACATGAAGGTACTTATCACAGGAGGAGCAGGATTCATAGGAAGTAATCTGGCGAAAAGACTGGTAAACGATGGCCATTCGGTCGTAGTACTTGACTCCTTACTTCGTGGAAACAAACTTGATAAGGAAACCTACGCCAGTGTCGAATTCATCAAAGGCGATGTGCGCGATCAGGAAACCGTCATTCGTGCCAGTAAAAATTGTGATCTTATCTTTCACTTTGCTGCAGTTTTGGGAGTGGATATTGTTGCAGACAATCCTGTGGAGACGATGGATGTAGAGGTGATCGGAACGCGGAATGTAGTTGAAGCAGCCTTCATCAACAACGTAAAGAAAATCATGTATGCCTCAACAAGCGGGATTTATGGTCACTCAGCGATAGAAAATGCGCTTACCGAAGAAGTTTTGGTAGACCCGAGAACGTCCTATGCGATGGCGAAACGCTATAATGAGATCTATCTGGCTTCTCACCATGAGGAGAAAGGTCTAAACGTCATATCCCTTCGTTTCTTCAATGTTTACGGTAAAAACCAGGATAACCGTATGGTAGTTCCGCGTTTCTTTGAACAGGCCTCAGAAGGCGAACCAATCACAGTTTTTGGTTCCGGAAAACAAACACGCGATTTCACATACATCGATGACACTGTTGAAGCGTGCGTTCGACTCATAGATACGAATGGGTGTCACATCGTAAATATTGCGAATGAGGCTGAGTGGTGCATTACGGATCTAGCCGAACGAATAAAAAAGATTACTGGCTCGAATTCGGATATCATTTACCTGGAAGCACCGAAAAAACGATACGATTACGAAGTAGAACGCCGTGTGGGAAGCTCCGATAAATTGCTTGCTTTAACGGGTTTCAAGCCACTCACTTCTCTCGATGAAGGTTTGGCAACGATATATTCAGAAAATTACAATAACTAATACGATGATCATGAACAGAGACAACGAGATCTTTGACCTTATTGAAGCAGAAAAACAACGTCAGTTGCATGGAATCGAACTGATCGCTTCAGAGAACTTTGTAAGCGAGCAAGTGATGCAAGCCATGGGAAGCGTCTTAACCAACAAGTATGCTGAAGGATTGCCAGGAAAACGTTATTACGGTGGCTGTGAAGTAGTAGACAAGGTAGAACAGCTTGCTATTGATCGTCTTTGTCAGGTATTCGGTGCAACTTGGGCCAATGTTCAACCACACTCTGGTGCTCAGGCCAATGCTGCTGTTTTTCTGGCGTGTTTACAGGCAGGAGATAAAATATTAGGTTTCGATCTTTCTCATGGCGGACACCTCACGCATGGTTCTCCCGTGAATTTCTCAGGAAAAATGTATCAACCTTATTTCTATGGTGTAAATAAGGAAACGGGGCGTGTAGATTATGACATGATGGAAGAAGTGGCACTTCGTGAAAAACCAAAAATGATCATCTGCGGTGCTTCTGCTTATAGTCGCGATTGGGACTATACTCGAATTCGTAAAGTTGCTGATCAGATAGGTGCATTGGTATTGGCTGACATCTCGCACCCAGCAGGATTAATCGCAGCCGGTTTATTGAACGACCCACTGGAACATTGTCACATTGTTACCACAACTACCCACAAAACGCTTCGTGGACCGCGTGGTGGGGTGATCATGTTGCGACATAATTTTGACAATCCATTCGGACTTAAGTGGAATAATGGAAACCCAAAATCCATGGCCGCACTATTAGACGCAGCGGTATTCCCGGGAATACAAGGTGGACCGCTTGAGCATGTGATCGCAGCAAAAGCAGTCGCATTTGGTGAGGCATTGACGGACAATTACAAACAATACATGAGCCAGGTAAAGACCAACGCATCGGTTATGGCTGATGAATTCATCAAAAAAGGATACCATATCATTTCCGGAGGGACAGACAACCATTCCATGCTCATTGATCTTCGTTCAAAAGGTGTTACCGGAAAAGATGCGGAGAATGCGCTTGTCAGTGCGGATATCACTGTAAACAAAAACATGGTTCCTTTTGATACCGAATCGCCTTTCGTAACTTCAGGAATTCGTGTCGGAACGCCTGCGATTACCTCTCGGGGCGTGAAGGAAAATGAGATGGCTGAAGTGGTTGATTTGATCGACAAGGTATTGATGAACACCGGAAATGAGGCTGTAATTGCACAAGTTCGTAGTGAAGTAAATGCATTGATGGGACAAAGACCGCTGTTTTCCTGGTAAATACCTGTCCATGTTTATTGCACCAAAAGTTTATCCTTCGAGAAAAGACTGGATCATAAAAACGGTTCTCGTCATTCTGATTTTGCTTGATCTCATTGGAACAGCTTACCTCTACGACGCAATGAATGGTAAAATCTCAGAGGTACTGCCTTTTACCACGGCCATTACCATAATGGATGTGTTGATCATTTGTATCTACTTCACAACGAATTACACACTGAATGAGAACAACCTGTACTGCAAGAGTTTCATCTTTACAAAACGTATTTCCTACGAAAACATTCAGCGGATTGAACAAAACAGAAAGTTGTTTGCGGGATTAAAGCTTAGTCTTGCCTCCAAAGGAATCGTTCTCTATTACAGCAATAACAATGAAATTTTTATTACTCCGGAGAATGAAGATGAGTTTATTGAAGACCTTTGCTTCAAAAACAGTTCTATTGAAATCAGGTAGCTGATTGTTTGCGGATGATCTTCCAAAAAAGCGCCGGAAAATAGCGTTTTATCTTTACCGCTAATATCTCCCTATTTCCAATATACACCTCTTTTTTATTGGACTCTACTGCCTTTAACAATTGTGAAACACATTCCTGAACAGACATCCCTGTTTCTTGATTATGATCCATAATTCCATGCGTATTTCCTGATCCATTCAGTGCATTTACCGAAATATTGGTATTGATCTTACCAGGACAAATAAGGGTTACTCCGATTCCATTATCCTCTTCCTCCAACAACAAACTTTCATAAAATCCATGAAGCGCATGTTTTGAGGCACTGTAAGCAGATCGTAAAAAGAATCCGAACTTACCGGAAATACTTGAAATTACAACAAAATGTCCACTTTTTTGGGCTTGCATGTAAGGCAACACAGCTTTGGTCAAGGCAATATTTCCAAAGTAATTGATCTCCATGATCCTGCGATCGATTTCTAAGGCTGTTTCCGCTGCAGTTGATCGCTGACTTAATCCACCATTATTTACAACTATATCAATTCGACCATATTGTGCAATCACTGAATTCACTTTATCGTCAAAACAGGATGAATCCTCCAGATCCAACGGAAGTACCATATGTCCTTCGCCTTTTAATGCAGTTCGAACTTCTTCTAGTCGCTCAGCATTTCTTGCAGACAAGATCAATTTTGCGCCTTTTTCAGCCAATTGAATAGCAATTTCCTCTCCAATTCCAGAGGAAGCGCCCGTTACCCAAACAATTTTATTCTTAAAATCTCCTTTCATACAAAAAATCCCAACCTCAAAAGGCTGGGACTTGTTCTATAAGTTGTTCTTACAGTCCATCAGGAAGAGTAGCTTCCTTTACCGTTTTTTGTTTTGGCTTCAATTTCTCAATGAAGATCACCTTGAATTTCTCTCCATCTGGAGTAAGGATCATTTGAGAGATCCCATTATCGATTGTTACAGGTGCTTTCTTTTCATTGTAGAATTTCTTCTCAAGCAATTCGTATGTATTATCATCATACATAATGAAAATGGAAACAATTTGTCCATTCTCTACTCGAGCTTTTCCGGACACACAACGCGTACCTTCTTTTTCAAAATAACTAATGATGACATTACGGTGCATGTCGTCAGCCACCGTGTAAGCTCCTCTTTTCGAAAAAGCTTCTTCCAAACGCTTGTAACAATCGTCTTGCGAAAAGGATGAAAAGCTCAATAAAAGTGAGGAAAGAATGAGTATTCTTTTTTTCATGTTGTTGTTGTTTTGTGAGGTTTTACCTCCGTTCCAAATATAACAAGTTTGGCTGAAAATCTTCTGTTGACCTGAATTTATTTATTTTTGAAAAAATTCAGCCGGATGTCCAATACTCAAATAGCAGACCAATTTTCTGAAGCAGCTCGAATCCTGCAGGAATTCAGCACCAAAGAAAACTTTGAACGCATCGAAAAAGCAGGTCAGCTGATGGTTCATGCGCTATCGAATGGTAAAAAGATCTATAGTTGCGGTAATGGCGGATCAATGTGTGATGCCATGCATTTTGCGGAAGAATTAACTGGTCGTTACCGAAATGACCGAAAGCCTTTTGCAGCGCTTGCTATTGCGGACCCAAGTCACCTATCCTGTGTTTCCAACGACTACGGTTATCACCATGTTTTTTCCAGATTTCTCGAAGGATTCGGACAAGAGGGTGATGTTTTACTTGCTATCTCAACATCAGGAAATTCATCGAATGTTCTTGAAGCAGTTAAAACCGCAAAGGACATTGGGATGAAAGTTGTTGCCCTCACCGGAAAAAATGGTGGAAAACTAGCAGAAAACAGCGACATTGAAATTCGAGCACCACATGCGGAATATGCAGATCGAGCTCAGGAGATCCACATAAAAGTGATCCATTCGCTCATTGGCTACATTGAATCTCAACTTGCTTGACAAATCTGTTGAAAAACTGCTCTAAAAGTGAATTACGGCTCGGAATAATTTAACTAAATTTGCCCTTTTTAAGGCTAAAATGTCCAACCAGGAGCTTCAAACTACCGTCAAAAACATCTTCTCAGCTTATCTCGAGCAGAACGGGCACCGCAAAACCCCGGAAAGGTATGCTATCTTGGTGGAAATCTATAATTATACCGGACATTTTGATGTAGAATCACTGTATTTGAAAATGAAAAATCAAAACTACCGTGTTTCTCGTGCGACCTTGTACAATACCATTGAATTACTATTGGCTTGTAACCTTGTTCGCAAACATCAATTTGGTAAGAACATTGCTCAATTCGAGAAATCGCATGGATCTAAACAACATGACCATGTTATTTGCACAGATACCGGTGAAGTGATCGAATTCTGTGATCCGCGAATTCAAAGTATTAAAGACACCATAGAGGAATTATTCGGAGTAACAGTCCAGCATCATTCTCTCTATTTTTATGGAGTTAAAAATAAAAGCAACAACTAAACTATGTCGCTAGCGTTTAATCTGGAAAAAACTTCCCAGTACACCATTTTACGTTTAAGTGGGAAGATACTTAGTGAAGGTGAGCTAGAGGAGATCAAAAAACAGATCTATCCTATGGATACCGAAAAAGGAACCAATTGGATCCTTGATCTGACAGATCTTTCACATACCAATTCATCCGGTATCAGTTTCATGGTAAAACTTTTGACAAGAGCAAGAGTGAATGATGGCGAACTGGTGCTTTCTGGTGTAAAGGGAACCGTAGCGACTTTATTTAAAATTGCAAAGATCGATTTGATCTTTACCATATTCAACACTCCTTCTGAAGCGAAGGAATTTTTCACAGCAAAAGCATGAAAGTAGACGTATTACTTGGTTTACAGTGGGGCGACGAAGGCAAAGGCAAGATCGTCGATGTATTAACTCCGAAATATGATATCATCGCTCGATTCCAGGGCGGACCAAACGCTGGTCACACTTTGGAATTCGAAGGAATCAAGCACGTTTTGCATACGATCCCATCAGGAATTTTTCATGGAAATGTGATCAACCTGGTTGGAAATGGAGTCGTGATCGATCCGGTGATCTTTCAGAAAGAACTGGAAAAACTGGAGCCATTCAACATTGATGTTAAAAACAGATTGTTGATCTCTAAAAAGGCGCACCTCATTCTTCCTACACACCGCTTACTGGACGCTGCTTCAGAAGCTGCAAAAGGAAAAAACAAGATTGGATCAACGCTCAAAGGTATCGGGCCAACCTATATGGATAAAACCGGACGAAACGGTTTGAGAGTAGGTGATATTTTTACGCCTAATTTCAAGGAAAAATACAATGCACTTGTTGAGAAGCATGTAGGAATCTTGAGTCATCATGAAGGTTTCGAATACGATCTCAAAGAGTTGGAAGGCCCATGGTTTGAAGGGATTGAAACCTTGAAAGCGTTGACTGCTGTGGATAGTGAACACTATTTGAACCAAGCTCTTAAAGAAGGTAAAAAAGTATTGGCAGAAGGAGCTCAAGGCACCATGCTCGATATCGATTTCGGAACATACCCGTTTGTCACATCCTCTAATACGGTAACAGCTGGAACTTGCACCGGACTTGGAATTGCTCCAACGCGTATTGGTAAAGTCATTGGAATTTTCAAGGCGTATTGTACGCGAGTTGGTAGTGGCCCCTTCCCTACTGAACTGGAAGACGAAACAGGAGAAGCCATCCGAAAAGAAGGTCGTGAATTCGGTGCAACTACCGGTCGCCCCAGACGTTGTGGATGGATCGATCTTCCACAAATGCGCTATGCCATCATGGTGAATGGTGTTACCGAACTTTCCATGATGAAGGCAGATGTGTTAAGTATCTTCAACAGCATCCAGGTGTGTACCCATTACCTGATCGACGGTAATAAAACAGAAGAATTTCCGTTTGATGTACAGGACGCCAATATTGTTCCTGTGTATGAAGAACTGGAAGGATGGAATTGTGACCTAACAGCACTTGAAAACTTCGATACCGCACCTCAGGCACTAAAGAACTACGTGACTTACCTCGAAGAAAAACTGGAGGTTCCAATTACTGTAGTATCCGTTGGTCCTGACCGAAAACAAACGTTAAGTAATCATTGAGTTGAAAAACATCCCTGAAATACTGAAAATTGCGCTTCTATCAGGCGCATTTTTTTTATCGTGCTTTCAGGGAAATGCACAAGGCAATGCGCTTGAGTTGTTACCCGGTTCCGAAAAACTCGGTTACCATAAAAAATTAGGCTACCAATACCTTGTAGGCGGAGTTAATTTTCGCTACCAGGGCAACACCATGTACTGCGATTCTGCGCATTATTACGACAAGATCAATGTGGTTCGCGCCTATGGGAACGTGCACATCATGAAAGATGACATCAACCTCTTTTGTGACTCATTGTATTACAATGGTAAAACGAAAAAAGCACGACTTTGGGGGCACGTCCGTGTGCGGGATCAAGAATACAAGCTCACTACAGATTCGTTAGAATATAATGCGAAAAAGGGACAGGCGATTTATCGTTATGGAGGAAAAATTG
Source organism: uncultured Flavobacteriia bacterium (assembly GCA_903928365.1). Classification (GTDB taxonomy): domain Bacteria; phylum Bacteroidota; class Bacteroidia; order Flavobacteriales_D; family Crocinitomicaceae; genus M0103. The sequence continues at coordinate 1,195 of CAIYQV010000298.1, read as the reverse complement.
AAAGCAGTGTTTCGAATGAAGTGCTGACCAGTCGCGTAGGGTATTTTTATCCGGAAACGAAGAACTTCTTTTTCCGCGGAAAGGTAACTTACAAGAATGAAGAACTGAGCATGACAACTGATACACTTCAGTACAACTATGCCAAACAGCTTACTTATTTCTATGGTCCGACCAAAATCCTGAGAGATACCACACAGTTGTATTGTGATCGCGGATGGTACCACATCCCGACAGAAGAAGGAAGCTTGATTGGTAATGCCAAAATCCTGGACGGCTCTCGAACCATTTCGGGCGACACCTTACTTTACCAGCCTCAAAAAGGAAGATCGAGCGGCCGCGGACACATCTATTTTCGGGATACGCTAAAAAACATCTGGTTTCAGGGTGATAGAGCCGTGAGTTCAGATAAGGAACGGTATTCCTTCCTCACGGGTCATGCGATGGCAGTGAAAATTCAGAAAAAAGACACCGTTTACATTCATGCGGACACCTTGTACAATCTGAATGATTCTTCAGGCAACACCCTGCTATCAAAAGCATATCACGGAGCAAAACTCTTTCATCGTTCGTTTCAGGCGATTTGTGATAGTCTGAACTATGATGAAGTCAACGGTAAAGTAGAACTCTTCCGGGATCCGATCGTCTGGAGCAGGAATGGCGAAATGAAAGGTGATAAGATCGATCTGTTTCTGAACGACTCTATCCTTGAAAAAGCCGAGATCTATGAAAACGCGACAGTACTGATGGAAGTTGATTCCGGAGAATACTATAATCAAGTCGCAGGAAAACGCATTACCTCATTTTTCACGGACAATGAGTTGTCACGCACAGATGTCAGCGGAAACGCCCGAACGATCTTTTTTCCTGAAAAAGAAGAAGAAACAGATACATCACTGGTAATTAAACGTATAGGAATGAACCGGTTGTTCGCTAGTGACCTAAGAGTTTACCTGGACAGCGGAGAAGTTACGGGAATCACCTACTTCGATCAACCAGATGGTATTTTCTTCCCGATGGATCAGATTGATCCGGAAGAACTTTACATTCCTGAATTTAAATGGAATCCATCCCTCCGTCCAAAAGATCCGGATTCAATGGTCAATGATCACTGAGCCTCTTCTTCAGAGTCCCAGCGGACCACACGCTGAACACCTTCTACTTCCTCAAACTTTCGCATGAGCTGCTCCAAATGCTC
>CAIYQV010000297.1 GCA_903928365.1 uncultured Flavobacteriia bacterium | reverse complement strand
TACTCACAAATTAGGTGTCCATGAAAAAGGGTGGCCCGAGCGATGTCGAGGGCCACCCCTTCTTTAAATTATTAACCTTTCTCTTTCTACTACTCCACCGAATTAGCGAAAGCGATCAATCGGTCTTCAGATTGTAAACCAAGTATCGATTTAATTAATTTACCTTCGCTATCAATAATCAATAGTGTAGGATACGCTCTCACCTTATATAAACGGGCAATTTCAGGACCATCTGCATCTTGCTCCATTTCTATTTTAAGGTTGATGAATTTTTCGTTGTACAACGCTCCCACTTCTGCATTTTTAAACGAAGTAGCTGCCATTTTTTTACATGGTCCACACCAGTTGGTATACGCATCAATAAAAATATACTGCTCGTTTTTCTTAGCTTGTACTTTCGCTTCCGCAAGGGTAATGTGTTTGAAGCGAATCCCCTCTTCTTCCTGCAATGGAATTAACTTTTTTGTGTGCATGAATGCCATCGTAACCATACTCAAGGCAAGCAATCCGAACATTTTTTTCATATATTTCATTTTTAGCATTTAACTTTAAACCAAGTCTGAGATAACAGTTCTTATAAAAGTACTTCGATTTTTTCAAAAACCATTCCATAAATTCCGTGCTAAAGGATCTGATTTTTCTAACAGCAGATAAAAAACTTCAACAGGAAGTAGGAAATTTTCTTTCAGAATGGCATAATGAATCAGATTATGTGATAGTCAAGACTTCTGGCTCTACAGGAATTCCTAAAGAATACCAAGTCAAAAAAGATCACATGCGAATCTCCGCTCGAAAAACACTTTCTACCTTTTCGGTCAAAAAAGGAGGTACCGCCTTTTTATGCCTTTCAACCAAAACCATCGCCGGAAAAATGATGGTGGTGCGGGCAGAGGAGAATAACATGACTTTATACGTTGGTGACATCCGTACAACGGCACTGGATTCACTCCCGATTCACTCTTGCGATCTAATGGCCATTGTGCCTTTACAATTGGAATCTGCGCTCAGAAGCAACCCTGCATTGATCAAAAACAGTAAGACCGTACTACTGGGAGGTGGGCCCGTCAGTAGTGCGCATTTAAGTGATTTGAAAAAGGTCAATGCGTCGGTGATTCATACCTATGGAATGACTGAAACGCTTTCACACATCGCCTACAGAATAGTAGGAAACACTACTCAAGAAAGCTTCACCCCTCTTTCTGGAATTGGTCTTCGTTCTGTTGACAGCTGTCTCGTGATCGATTACCCAGAACTTGGAATTATAGGGCTACAAACTACAGACGAGGTCTTGATTCATCCAAACGGACATTTCACCATTCTCGGTCGTACAGATTTTGTAATTAATAGTGGTGGGATCAAATTCCATCCTGAAGAACTCGAATCAAAGATTACCGGGGTAATGGATCGGCCGTTTTTTATTGGCGGACTTCCAGACTCACATTTGGGCGAACGACTCGTACTGGTCATCGAAGGAGAAAAAAAGGAGAACGACAACCATCTTCTTGAACTGATCAAGGACCTTCTACCAAAGCATGGCACACCAAAAGAAATACACTATATATCTCATTTCGTGCGCACTGAAAGCATGAAGATTCGTCGCAAAGAAACGCTTTCACTTCTATGAGTCAGAAGGAAAAATATATTGGTTTGCTCGGTCTGACCCTCAACGCTACGGAGGCAGATATCAAACGCGCCTATCGTAAACTTGCGATGCGATATCACCCGGACCGCAATCCTGGTTCGGAAGCGCATGAGAAATTCATTCTTTTAACGGAGGCTTACGAATTCCTTCTTGGAAATAAAGAGGAACCTCAGCAAAAGAAGGTTCAACAAACCCCAGAGGAACGAAAAAAGGAAGCGCAACGACGCTATCAAGAATTCACCAGACGACAAGCTTTAGAGAATGAACGTTATTTTCAGAGTCTATTCAAAGGAAAAAAATGGCGTTTGATGAAGCTCACTTCTGTGTTGGGTGCTATCGTCGCGTTTTTGATCTTGCTGGACTGGTTCCTACCCTGCTCAGAAGAAAAGGATGTAGCAGCCTATTATTCAAAAGACGTCTACGGCGGAACAGTAGATGAAACCGTTTCTCTGATCGTCACGGAAAAAGGGAGCGAATTCTGGGTTTCCAAAATGGATGTCGCACTTTACAGGTATTACCCAAAATTGATCATTGAACGATCACGTATTTTTCATGAGGCAGTCGAACTGCGATCTATCCGAAAAACAGGATTGGCGGTTTATTCCCTGCCTTTTACTTTTTATGCCTTTCACTGGGTCATCTTACCCGTGATTCTTTTCCCACTTGGTGTGCGCATTTTCCGAAGAAGAAGTCTTTACTACACCATTGCGTATCATTTCGCTCTTTACTTTTCGACAACACTTTTACTGATCTATCTGCTCAGTAATGATC
>CAIYQV010000296.1 GCA_903928365.1 uncultured Flavobacteriia bacterium | reverse complement strand
GAAAGTGAAAGCATCCCAAAATAACTTTTCCAATAAATAAGTAGGCCCATAAAAATGACCAAAGGAATGCAGTGGATCCACCAAATGAATTTATTACCTTTCACTTTTTCCACGAATCCTATTAAAATCAGTGAAGCAAATACAGGCAAAAGAGAATACATTATTGAAAAAATAAGTATTGCCAGGCTCTCCTCTTTTTTAAAAACGCCCAGATGATCAAAATAAGATACAATCATCCAGATAAACATATTTGCTATCCCTCCGAAAAAAATGATGAATAATGCTACCAAAAGGTACTTTTTCATATTCTTTTAATCTGCCTCAAATAAATTCCGACAATTCCAACCAGCGATCCGATTTTTGTTCCAAAGAACTCACCACATCAGACAAGCGCAAACCAGTAGCAACCACCTCATCATTGGAGAGTTCGGCACTGGATAACTTTTCCGTAAGGACTTGTTTTTCTTCTTCGAGTGCTTCCAATTCTTTTTCGATCTGTTCCAACTCAAATTTTTCTTTGAAGGAAAGCTTTCTTTTTTCAGTCGATTTATCCGCAGCATCAGCAATCTGAGTCACTTTTACCGTTTCTACAGATGCGCCTTCTTTCTCCTCTTGCTTATCCCTTTTATAATCAACTGCTGTTTGCTTTCTGTACTCCGTGTAATTTCCGACAATATCCTTAATCGCACCATTTCCTTCAAAAACAAAGAGGTGATCCACCATTTTATCCATGAAGTAGCGATCATGAGAAACAACGATCAAACACCCTTCAAACGTTCTCAGATAATCTTCGAGCACTCCCATTACGAAAATATCGAGATCATTCGTGGGCTCATCCAAGATCAAAAAATTTGGATTCGACATCAAAACGGTCATGAGTTTTAACCTTCGTTTTTCACCACCACTCAGTTTGTGCACGAAATTGTAGTGCATGGAGCGATCGAAGAGAAACTTTTCCAAAAACTGTGCAGCCGACATTTGTCGTCCTTTTTCTAATGGAATGAATTCCGCGATGTCACGAATGACGTCGATTACCTTTTTGTCTTCGTCGACCTTGATCAATTCCTGAGAGTAATAGCCAAAAACGACCGTTTCTCCTGTTACCACTTTACCTCGATCTACCTCTTCTTTGCATTGAATCAAGTTTAAAAAAGTAGATTTTCCGGTACCATTATTCCCAACGATTCCCAATCTTTCTTTACGCTGGAAATTATAGGTAAATCCATCTAAAATCACCTTATCACCGAAGGACTTTCCAATTTTATGTAATTCAAGAATTTTTGAGCCGAGACGCTCCATTTTTACCGGAATATCGATCTCATCCTCATCGATTCGCTGACTAGCCACCTTTTTGATATCCTGAAATGAATCAATTCGTGCTTTCTGTTTGGTACCTCTTGCTTTCGGTTGACGGCGAATCCACTCCAGTTCCTTTTTGAAGGTATTCCGCGCTTTATCAATCGTTGAAGATAGTTGCTCTTGACGCTCTGCTTTCTTTTCAAGATAATATGAGAAGTTTCCTTTATACCTGTATATGGTTTTATCTTCCAGTTCAAGAATGGTATCACAGACTACCTCGAGAAAATAACGGTCGTGCGTTACCATTAGGATCGTAGCCTTTGATTTTGAAAGGTATTCCTCTAACCATTCGATCATATCCAGATCCAAATGGTTGGTAGGCTCATCAAGAATTAAAAAATCTGCTTCAGCCACCAGCACTTGAGCAAGAGCCACACGTTTCTTCTGACCACCGGAGAGACTTCCGATCAACAAATCTGTATTATCTAATTTTAGTACCGACAGGATTTGATTCACCTTTACTTCCATATCCCAGGCATTCAGTTCCGTCAGTTCCTCGTAACACGCATGAACCGCCTCTTCATCTCCTTCTCTTAACGCCTGATTATACTTCTTAACAATTTGAAGTTCGGGTAGATCATGTGAAAACACCGCTTCGAGGATCGTGTGATTATCATCTAAATTTTCACTCTGCTGCATAAATGCAACACGGATGTCATTGCGGTACACCACGCGACCATTGTCATATGGTTCCAAGTCCATAAGACAACGAAGTAAGGTTGTTTTTCCATTGCCATTCTTTGCAACGATGGCTACCTTTTGACCGAGGTCAATTCCGAAGGTGAGATCCGAAAATATAACCCTATCGCCAAACGACTTCGTTAGATTTTCTACTGAGAGGTAATTCATAAATTAGCGGATTCGGTCGACTGAATCGATTAATGCTTTGTCCTTTTTGATGGCATTTACAGCGAGATAAGAAAATGGAATTCCACAAAGAAATAATATCAGTCCAATCCCTGGAGAAGCCGTTGAGTTAGGAAGGGCCCAGTCACTTCCAAGATAATAAAAAACAAGGAGAGCCAACCCCAAAATTACATATGACAAAAAGCTGAACTGAGACCATTTCAATTGCATTTTCAACTTTTTAAAGCTAAATAGTGTGATTAATTGCATCATAATCAGACCTATCAGAATCGTGTAATAAGGAAAGGTCATGTCTGGATTAAACGTTTCTTCGGTTTTGACTTTCCAAAAAAGACCAAAAACAGAGAACTTACTATCTGCTTCCGGTGAAGCAAATGAAAGAATAGAAACACCTGAAAGCAAGGTGCTTAGCATAAAAATAGAGATGAAAAGATATAGCGATTGTATTCGTTGGATCATGTTGATTTGATTTGTCAAACAAAGTTAGTCAAAGCTGACTAATAGCACGCGAAAATCGGGTTTATCCTATAATCTATCCACTGGGTGGAACAAAATATGGATTCATTCGTATCTTTCATTAAATCAATATCAAAATGAGAGTTCTGTTTTTCCTTTTCATGGTGACACTTTTGTCAGGTTGCGGAAAAAAAGCGGTTGAAATCGATCCGGAATGGGCGAAAGAATGGCAATATGCTTATGACGCTACACAAACGATAACGATAGAAACAAATGGTTATGCGACCTACAAGACGAGCAGGGGCTCACATAAAGGTTTTGCCCGAATCAAGGACAACGCCTTAATTATTGGAACCGGTAAGTTCCTTATAATCAAAAACCCTGTTTATTACGGCCCACCTTTAAATAGATGGGAGATGGAAATTGATAATATGCAGTTTCTGAGGTACTAATTATTGGCAGATCGTTTCCTCAGTTTCCTTCAGAATTTCTCTTACTTCCTCCAATGTAGGTGCTTCAGCGTAAGTTCTAAGTACGGGCTCCGTACCTGAAGGCCTGATCATGACCCAACGCTGATCATCGAAGAAATATTTAAATCCATCAATCGTTTTTAAATCAGAAACCGTATATGAACCGAATTTCTTGTATTGATCCCCTTTGCAATTAGCAATGATCCGTTGTTTGAGTTCTTCCGTAATATGAAGGTCATTTCGTTCGAACTTAAATTCTCCAACGATCTCATATACTTCCTCAATCAACTCATCCAGCGTTTTTCCTGATTTGGCCATGAATTCCCAGATGATCATTCCCATCCAGATCCCATCTCGTTCAGGGATATGACCTTTCACAGCGATTCCTCCCGATTCTTCACCACCAATCAACACATCCTCATCCACCATGATCGACGCGATCTCTTTGAATCCAATCTTGGTTGTTTGAACTTCCAGACCATAGTGAGCACACATCTTTTCAACACGAGGTGTCACCGAGAATGCGATAACTACTTTTCCTGTCATTTTCTTGTATTTACACAAGTAATGAATCAACAATAGAATGATGTGATGTGAATCAATAAATTCTCCTTTGCCATTATATAGTCCAATTCGATCTGCATCTCCATCTGTAGCAAGTGCACAGTCGATATTTCCTTTCTCTTTTAGAAACTGTTCAAGTTCTTTCAAATTCTTTGCAATCGGTTCAGGTGCCTGTCCCATGAACGATGGATTGTAGTCGCAGTGTAAAAATGTCGTTTCCGGAAGTACGCGTTTCAAGACATTCTGTCCTGCACCATACATGGCATCATAAGCCAACTTCAGGCCTGAATTTTTAATCGCAGTAATATCAAAGTTTTTTTCCAGATGCTCCACATAGCGCGTTTCCAAATCGATCACTTCACATTGTCCGGCAGCGATGGCTCCTTCAATAGAAACAGCGCTGTAATTGATCGGACAATTATCCGGAATCATATCTTCCACTTCCTGAACATGCCAAGGTGCTAATGGCCCCCCAAAGTATGCCTTGAGTTTAAATCCATTGTATGACGGCGGATTATGGCTTGCAGTTAAAATAACACCTATTTCACATCCAAATTGATTGGCCGCAAGGGAGATCATTGGCGTAGAAACAAATCCTCTTGACATTCGGACATGAATTCCTTGTGAAAGAAAGACTTTTACCGCTGTCTCCATGAATAATTCACCTGCAAAACGACAGTCATGTCCCACCACAACAGAAGGCTTTTCATAATTCTTTTTCAACCATTCCCCCGTTGCGAAAGCTACGCGTGATACATTATCAACCGTGAAATCTTCTGCGATGATGGCTCGCCATCCGTCTGTACCAAATTTGATCTTTGTTGCCAATTCTATTGATTTAAGTGTCCAAATATACGTAAAATGAAGTCGAACAATACGCCCTTTAAAATGCTTTTATCCTAACGGATGGGTAATATTTCATATACTTGCTTTAAGCAAACTCGTTCACTCGCATGGCCAAATTCAAAACCAACATCCTCATAAGATCATGCGCCATACTTTTTTCTCTACTGTTTCTGGTATTGAGTTATTTCAATGTTCCCGCCACCGATGACTATCATTTCCTGGACAACCTCCATCAATTTGGTATTTGGAATGGAATGATCCATGAATATAACAGCTGGAGCCCTCGTTTTGCCTCTGTTTTGATCACACACCTCTTTTTATGGTTAGAAGAAAATTGGACGTGCGGCTATTTTCTCTTCGGGCTGTTCAGTCTATTATTGGTAACCGTCTCTATTTTTTCCTTGTTACGTGCTGTAGACTCTCTTTTGTCAAATCATTTCTCCGTTTCCTTTGAAGATCAGAAAAAGAGCGACCAAATTTCCATTTCCTTATTTATTTCATCCATTTGGTTTCTCGGCTCATACCGAATTGGAGAAACATGGTTTTGGTTATGCTCAGCGAGTACTTATCTGTGGAGCAATGCCTTTTTCATTTTACTTTTTTCTGTGATTCT
>CAIYQV010000295.1 GCA_903928365.1 uncultured Flavobacteriia bacterium | reverse complement strand
TTCCAGCTCGAAACGGGCGAGAGTATTAGGATTATCCTTTGCTGGGATGATTTGATCCTTCAAATCATAACTCAGATACTGAACCTTAGAGCTTTCGTCTACTTTTCTAAACCGGTAGTCCCTAACTTGAACTCTTCCATTGTCAAATTCTGGTATTCCATACACCGCATCAATCTCGACAACAGTTTCAACGGTGGCTTTTGAAACTATCCAAATTTGATCTAATTTCTGATATCCGTCGCCAGCATAGTTTGAAAGCTCGCCAATAAATTCAGTCGGAAATGACCAACGACCAAATTGCTTTTCACTGCTTGATTTAATACTGCCAACTTGAACATCTGATTTTCTTCGTTTGCTAAACTCAAGTGCATTTTTCTGATGATTTGAATGATTTTCCTCATCGGTTATCAGCGGAACTCCTGGGGGATATTCCGGAATATTTATAAACTCTGTATACAGCACTGAATTTTTTAATATATATGGCCATTGGTCATGGTATTCTGGTTGAGACGTCACCGTATAGGCTCGGATAAACTGGGAATTATCAAGAGGCTGTGGAGGACGCAGCAGATTTGGTTTTTTGTTCCAATAATGTGAGCCAATAATCGCATACCAAACGAAACTGAACGGAGGCTCTATTCCATATGGATAATCATACCCTTCCCTGATACTCAATATCATTGGCCCACTTCCCACAGGAATTGAATAAGAGTTTTTGGGGTTCTCGAGGTCAACGACGGGACCCGACACATACCTTACTTCCAATAGATTGGTTCCGTTGTAGCCGACCGCAGAACGTCGATGCTCGTCGTTAACATCAGAGCATTGCATGAGCCAACGACCATTTTGGCTTATATCGATCTGAAATCGGTACATACCATTCGTCTCTCCATACGGTTTTAAATCATCGTCAAGATGAACCAATGAGACCCTGCCATTGATTCGTAATGCAGATTCGGTGGCACCATATACCGTGGTGAATTTGCAGACCAATAGCAGCTGAAGAAAAGATATACCGTTTTGAATTGAAAAAATACTTTTCATAGATCGTCCATTAATCCGTTCCTGAATTTACTGGCTACCAGAAAAAAAGCACTAGGAAACCATAGATAGACTAGCGACACAATCGTGGCTGCCCTTGTAAAGTCATCACTCGCTCCAATCCACTGAAATACATCACCAAAGCACTTGCAAGGCTCTGGTTCATTAACCAACCATAGGCTGAGGCGATAAATTGCGAATTGACTCGATAACCAAAAAATTGTTTTAATATTTTTTGAAAGTGACAATACTTTCAACAAAATCAGAGCGCCTATACTAATTTCCAAACTAGATACACCCCATAACAAGTACCTGTTGGAGATTAATGTAATAATACTGTTGGGTTTTGAGAGAAATGCTGCAGATTGTTGAATTCCGATCGATTTTGCCATGCCAGCGATTAGTAGAACCAACGCGGCGAAGATTACATACCAGTTCCAAAACTTGATCCACTGTTTTGGCAATCCGGTTATAGCATGATCCCTTCGCATCATACGTTTATCCTTGTCTTACCAGATTCCACCAGATTTTGGACTGGGGTGTTTTTGCCAATGCCATGGATGCCATCTAAAAAGGCAACCTCTATTCCGCCTAACCCGAGCAAACAGATCTCCGACAGTCGCGCTAGAGTCGGCAAGTCGGCAAGTCGGCAGGTCGGCGTCACTCGGCCCGCGAAAGGTCCTGCCCGAGGATTGGGCGGGG
>CAIYQV010000294.1 GCA_903928365.1 uncultured Flavobacteriia bacterium | reverse complement strand
TAAAATTCTTTCCAACCACCATATCTTGAGGGCGTAAGCTTACCTTATACTGGAAATATGCTTCAGACTCTGACAGGTTGTTGTCTTGGTTGATGTCCTCCAGATCCGGCATGTTTGTACCCTGTGTTGGGTATCCTTCACTGTTCATAGTATCAGACATCTCTGTAGTTGGCGAGTTCCCCTGCATACCATTGTAACGCTTGTAGCGCTCGAGAATGTTCAACTGTTGCTGATCGTAGACATCATCACGATAGAAATTGTAATCATCGTTTGAAGGGTCACTGATCATACGCGCTTTCACAGCCGGATCAAGTGAAGAGTTCTGTACCCAGTTTACGAATTGAGTGAAGCTATTCTTTTCTTCACCGTTGTTATATCCGTCCAAACCAACATCTTGATTGATTCGGGAATTTGGATCTTGATCAAAGGCATTTACGACCACCTGTTGGGTGCTGACCATCGCCCACGGAGTATAATCTACCGGATAATTTGCTCCGGCATAAGGCGGAATTCCGTTCTCAAAACTTTTGCGAGAATCTGCTAAAACATCCTCTGAAATATTCCCGAGGTTAAAGTACAGGTCACCTCCGTTGTGTGTTGTATTCGGATTTACTTTCTCAGCATCTTCGTTAAATGGATCCAAAACCCAGAATTGAATGTATTCTACGTTTGCCTGCTCAAAATCATTCGTAGATAGCGCTCGCATGATACCACCCCAGCGATCTTCCGGATTGCTGAAAGTTCCATCACTATTCACATTCGTCGTGTCATAGTTATACATTCCACGCTCATTCGGGTAGTAAGCAAATTCCAAAATAGGAATGGTTGGGATCGACCCATAGGTCAACTGTTGATTCGGGAAGATATCCGTTTGAGACACCAAACGCATACGACTATCCGATAACATGGATGGGTCGTCTTTTATGTGCTGTGGTGTCAGGTTATTGGATTGATAGAACAATGGGTCAATTAGATACCATGCTGTTTTCGAACGTTTAAATCCGTTAACCAATGCTTTTTGCTCACCTTCCGGGAACAGATCCGGTTGTCCTTGCGGAGTTGAAGCCAAACGCCAAGACGAATTGGAGCGTAGGTCAATCGTACTCTGACTTCCCTCGAAGTCATCGACATACGAAATACCTGTTTTTGAAATGGCCCTTGGTGTACCCGGGATCAACATCGCCGCTTCGCCGTTGAAGGTCATAAACGACTTTTCCTTGGTGGAAATAATCGGTAGTAAGTCGATCGCTTTTGTCAAGAATGGAAGCTCCGTGCGATACTTAATATCAAATCCTATTACATTGTTCTTATACGGTTCTGAACCGATATCCACTTTTTGAGTAACTGGTCGTTCCATCATGCGCAGCCATGTGGCACCAATATTGAAATCTTTATTAAAGCGATAGTTCAAATGCGTTCCTACCATGGATTTGGCTTGAAAACCGAAAACGGAATTGCTTTCTATGGTAATCTTTATCGGTGTATTTGATTCCAAAATTCCGGTATTCAAGATCTTAACACGACCCAAGTTGTAATCCACGGTATAATCCTGGCCTTCCGTCAATGGAATACCACCTGCAGTTACCTTCACAGCTCCTTCAGGAACATTCAAAGCATTTAAAGGAATATCCGACGAGATGGACGACTGATATTCTCCTTTGAAGAAGAATCTGTTCTTGCTTGGGATCTGTTGTGCAGCCGTTTTCGTGGAATCGTACAATTCGGTGAAGGCATAACGATCAACGATGGTTTGTGGAATCCCTTTATTGATCATTTTATCCGCCAAGGTTTTACCAAAAGGTTCAACCGTTGAGAAATAAATACGACCGTTTTTCTTGTTGATTGTT
>CAIYQV010000293.1 GCA_903928365.1 uncultured Flavobacteriia bacterium | reverse complement strand
CTGAACCCCAACCTGAGTAGTTCTAACCTTGAAAAGTGTATAAAAACAGGATTAAAAATATCCAAAAAACTCAGTAAAATATGGGCTTCAGGAGACTTGTTCAGTAAACACAAATTACAGCATTTATTGTTTCCCGATGGATTTGCTTACGACAAGCAAAACAAGCGAGTTCTAACTTTTAGAACGAATGTATTTTTTGAGTTAATCCGTTCACTTTCAACGGTTTTATCAGAAATAAAAAGCGGAGATTCGATTAATTATCATCAAATCTCCGCTAGAGTGACCCCGTAAGGATTCTAACCTTAAACCTCCACAGCCGTAATGTGGTGCTCTATACAGTTGAGCTACGGAGCCGAATTGCATTCACCAGTAATGCGATTGCAAAGATAACGTGTTTTTTGATTTTTACAAATGCTTAAAGCAATTATTCAATTACAGCGGACAAACCTCGATCCAGAAGGGCTACACACATTGGCTTTAACTCTTCGAAATCACCATGTTTGACCTGACATTTACCATTGTAATGGATGATGATCGAGCACTGCTCTGCCTGATGCAATTCATGTCCACATACCTCCATGAGAGAAGTGATTACATGATCAAACGTATTCACATCATCATTGTAAACGATGAGGTCTTTCATCTCTACCAGCAATTCCTCGGTAGAAACATCTTCCTGATACTTGGTTCCTGAAGCGTAAAACAATTCCATATTCTAAGTTTATTCAATTTTACCGCTCAAGCCAAATTCTCCGAGTTTTCCCTGCAAGACATCTAACTGCTCTTCCGGAACTGCAAAAATCCTTAAAGTAGTCGTACCCTCAGAACGCTTGAACTCACGTCGATAATTGTAACGTAGCAACCAATCCGTGAAATCTCCCGGGATAGTTGACCCAGCGAAGTCTATACGCACCGTTTTTGCATTTATAACAGATGACTGCATAACTACCACTGTATCAATGTCATCTTTGAAATAAAAGACCTGTGGCAGAGCCTCTTTCGAGTCTGCAATAGCAGATTTTACGCGTTTATCCTGTTCGTCATAGTAAAAACTACCGTGACTGTTGTAGCGATTCAAGATCTCACGCGGGAATTCATCAAAGGTTTTCTTCGTAACGATCTGCACCTTTTCCTCTACCTTCACATCCGGTGTAATAAGTTTAGGATCGATTTTCAGCTCACTCTTTGGAGTAGCTATTTCACCCAATTGCTTATTTGAACTTTCTGAGACCGTCTTTTCTGACGTACTTTCCTTCACTTCCGTAATTCGATTGGCTTCCAGGATGGAAATGCCATTTTGAGCCAATAACTGATCGGCCTCAGCCAAGGTAATTCGCTGTGATTTATAATATGCCGTAATGAAAGCATCTTTAATTCCTTTGTCAATTGCTTCCTGTTTCTTAGGTCGCGCCTCGTCAACAGTGGCAAACATACCGGAAGAATAGCGGATCTGTCCGTTTGGCAAACGATTACTAATTAGAGGCTGCATCACATTCACTACCTTGGCATTTACAGGATTGTTGAACACACCAACCTGCACTGTGTAGAATAATCCAGGATGTTTTTCTACCGGCTCTGATTTCACTCCTCCGGGCACCATGGTATAATCTGCCTCAGGAAGCGCCGGAAGTACCGTATCTGATACAGTGATTCCCATATTGACAGCCGTATTTGCTGCCATCTCCATGATCAGCTCGTTCTCCCCTTTCGGTACACAGCGACCGCTTGCTTCCAAGGCCTTTGCCTCAGCAATGGAGATCCGTTTACCGTCACAATAAGCAATCGCAAAGGCATCCTTATACCCAATCGCTCTGATTTTATTTCTTGCCTCTGTGACATTTGCAGAGCTGTTGAAATATCCTGCCATATACCGTGTAATTCCATTATCCAAGGTCTCTCCGGAAACAGGATTGAACTCTCGGAAACGATCCTGAGGAATTGGTTTAGAAAATGCACCGACCTGAACACGATATACCAAACCTGTCGGACTCTTCACATCAACAGGTATGGGTTTTGACATATTTGCGACAATGGCTGTTTTATTGATTTCTAAACCTGTGGCTGGCATAGGTACTAAAGCAGCAATGATCGCTGCTCTCTGAACAGGTTCGACTCCTCGTTTCAATAAATTTTGCCACTTCATTGCCTCTGTACCATTTGAAGGTAGTTCTGCATTTGCTATTTGTTGCTTCACCAAAAGTTCCTGTTTCGAGGCTACCAATTGTTTTTCCAGTTGAGCCACTTGTTGAGCGTGCTGTTGAACTTTCAACTTATTTTCGGGTGAAGGATCATTCACTGCATTCGCCGTAATTGACCTACTCTCGGAACGTACATTTTGCAACTGCGCCTCTAAAGTAGCAATTTGTTTTTCAAGTTCCAATGCAGGTATTGCCTTCTCTACATAGCGTTTGTATGCCTCTGAACTGGCAATTTCACGCTCTTCCTGATAACTTACCTTCTGCTCCGTCGACGCTTTGGAGATCGTCTCTGGTCGGGTCTGAACGGCTTGTTGAGCACTGATCTTTTGTTCCACTAACTCCAGCTGACGTTTGATAGCCTCCTGCTCTTGCACTTTGGCGGATCTTTCAGCAAGCAAGGTACTCGCTGCCTTTGGTTTTGTATTTGCGATTTGTGCATCAAGCTCTTGAACCACTTTGGTGAGTTCCCCAATTTGAATCGTATATCGGCGTTTTTTAGCCTCCAATTCCTGAACAGTCTCCAGGCTGGTAGCGCCACTTTCCTTTTGCACTACCTCTAACTGACTTTCGACATAGGCTTCTTTCAATCGATCATTGGATTCTTCCTGTTTTTTCAAGGCTTCATTCAGAAGAAAACTTTTTTCCTGAGGATCTTTGGTTGCAGCCGCCTTTTTGTTCAACTCAGAAATGGCTGCATCATCCGATTGCTTTTGAATTGTGGCAATCTTATTGGTCAAAGTAGCATTTTCCGTCTGACCAGAATTCAACGCTACTTGTTTTGCGAAATCTTCAGAAACAGCTGCTTCTTTCGTCAATTCCTTAGTCAACAATTGTTGCTCTTCTTTTTGTTGCTGCTGTTGAACAGAAATCAATTGGGCTTCCGTTTCTTTACGCTCCTTTTTCGTAAGGTCCGACTGTTCCAGTTTAGTACTTAACTGAACTTCTTGCTGATCCAACTTTCTGAGTTCAGGGCTATCCACAGCACGTTCGGATGAATTATCCGCAATAACTTCCAGTTTCTCCAATTCTCCGAGTGAGATCTTCACTGAGCGACGTTTGTTCTGTACATTATTGCGCTCTGTCACCAACCATTCCAGTTCGTCTTTTGCCTTCAAATCCTGAGGAGAGGAAACTACTTTCTTTTCTTGATCAGAAATGGCATTGTTCAAATAATTCTCGTATTGCGCAAGCTGTTTTTCCTGTACTTCCAATTCAACACGTGTCGTGTTAATCGCTTCAACTGCAGTTGGGTTTTCCATCAACTGTTTTGAACGCAGATCGGAAAGGTAACTCTCTTTTTCAGTATTAACCGAGGTCGAATTGAGCTGATTCTGTAATTGCTGACTTCTAATTTCACTGGATGCGATTTCGTCCCGTATAATCGCATTTTGTTTTGATAGTGCTGGATCACTCTTTTTCTGAAGTGCGGTTTCATTCTGACGCAATTGTTCGTTTAATTTTTGCTGATGAGCAACTTCTCGGTTCAACTGCTCTTCCAACGCCTGCGGATTATTTCCTTTTGACCGCAATGCAGTCATATCTTTTTCATACGAAGCATCAGTATTTGAGAGCACTGTTGTTTTTTCTGAATTCGCGGCAAGAACAGTTCGTCTGTTCTCAAGCTGACCAACCAACACTTTTTCTTCGTCTATCAATTCATTAAGTAACTGTGATCGCTGTTTCAACGCAGCATCCTGTGGTGCTTTTTCAAGCGCTCGTGTTACCTTCGCCTGTTCTGACTCCAATTTGCTGACAATTCCTTTTTCCAGTTTTAACTGTTCATCGGTCTTCAACCCTTCTTCCATTTTAGAATTCTGAAGCTCACCCTTTTTGGTCAAATAATCTTTTTGTAGGGCGGTAAGTACTTCCTGCTTAGCTGCTTCATGTTGTTTAGCCTCAGGAGTTGAAAGTATTGCTTTACGCTCATTCATTTGATCCTGAATGGATTTTTCAAGGAGAGTCAGCGCTTCCTTACGCTGCTGAAGTATCTTGTTTTGCGGATCATTTGTCAATTGAGTAGTAATGATGGCATTTTCATTTTCAACTGCTTTTAACAATCGGTTTTCTTTTTCAAGCAAGAGTTCTTGTTTGCGAAACTCACTCAAACCTGGATTTTGTTGAATGGTCTGTTGCTCCGTTTCAAATGTTCGATCTATATCTGCTATTAGTTTTGTTCGTTCTTCTTTATTCAATGCCACTGGTCCTGACATCTCTGCAAGTTCATTCTCCAGATCTGAAGCAACCGCTTTCAAAGTGATCAATTGTTTACGATCTTCAATAGTTCCCTTTTCCTCCAGTTGTTTTTCTGTTTCATTGATCGCCCGAAGTGTCTTCTCCTGTAATTGCACTATTTCGTTCTTAAGAGCTTCCTTCTTGGCATCTGGAGTCATTCCAGGATCATTTTCTAACTGAACTTTGCGTGCCTGGTAGCTTGCGTCAAGTTTATTAATCCCTGACTGCTTTGCAAAATCTGTTGTTGCCTGTGCTGTTAAATTTGCATCAAGTTCTTGAGAACGATTGTCCATCCTGGCTTCTACATTACGACTTAGCGCACTCAATTGTCCACGCTCCTCCGCAAGTTGGGGCTTATTCCCTTCCCGTTCTTGCGCGGCATCGATCTGTTCCATTCGATCATATACTTTCGCCAGCAACTTTTCATCTGCCGTCTGAAGCGCTTCCAGTTTTTGCTCTTCCGTTATGTCTTTACGGTTGTTAATGGCACTCACTTCATTTGTATGGCCTTCATCGACCTTTTCTGTTAAACGCTGTTCTTGTTCAGCCGTTAGAGCAACCGGGGACGCTACTGAGCTACCTTCTAATGCCGCTATTTGTTTTTCGTTTTGAGCCAATAACTGGTCCAGCACTTTTAATTCCTTCCTGAGCTCTTTATCAGCCGGATTGGATGACAATTCTTTTGCGACCAACTCTTTACGGGCATTCAATACCAGGGAAAGGTCACGTTCGTGCTCCAACAACTTTTCTGTTCGTTCCTCTTCTGTAAGATTTGAAGAGGCTATCTCTTGCTTTTTAGGTTCGTATCCCGAATCCAGGGCGTTCAATTCCTCCTTGAGATCTTCATCATTCACAGAGATAAGTGGTTGACCCTTCTCAAGTTTGGCGATATCATCTTTCAACTCCGATTTACGCTGCTCATTTTCCTTGATCAATTGTGCTAACACTTGCTGCTGCTGAAGCAACGCTTTGTCTGCCGGTTGCTTTTCCAGCTGATTGCGCACATTTTCAGCTTGCTTAGTAAGCGTAACCGATAGATTTTCCTCAATCAACAATTCCTTTTTGCGCTCAGACACCGATTCCACATTCTCCTTTCTGGATTCAGCGAGCTGCGTTTTATATTCCGGAGCCGTTTTTTCAAGAGTGGATGCCATCTGTGCTGACAACTGATCTTCCGTCATTTCGGACCGCACCTTACTGGCAATCAATTGTTCACGCTCATCATATCGAGCCTCGGTTTCTGCTTTAACCGATTGAAGCCCTGCTCGTTCCGACTTTAAACGCTCATCTTGTGGTTTACGCGCAATCTCTTTGTTCAATTCCGCAATTCTCACATCTACAGATTCGATCAAATCCTTCTCTATTTGCTGGGTTCTGATCAATTTTTCCGTTTCGGAATAAGAGGAATTGGATTCTACTTTCTTCAAATCTGACTGGTAAGACGGTGAAACTTTGGAAATCAACACCTCTTGCTTATCCTCGGAATTGACTGCATTCTGCCCCTCAGCCGCTTTAGTGTCAGTCACAGGATTAGAAATCTCTTTCCCTTGGGTCTTCTGTTCCGTTGAAACTCGCTCTGTTTCTGATTTTGTTTCTGTTACTGTCTTATTTTCTGCTACCTGATCACCAACTTGCTGTTTTGTTGCATCCTGACCTGTAGCTGTTTTAGTGTCGGTCACAGGATTAGTAGTTTCTTTTCCTTGGGTCTTCTGTTCCGTTGAAACTCGCTCTGTTTCTGATTTTGTT
>CAIYQV010000292.1 GCA_903928365.1 uncultured Flavobacteriia bacterium | reverse complement strand
TACGAAAGCGGTCAATTGAAGGTTGTATGTAATTACAAAGATGGGAAAAGAGATGGCGAGGCAAAGATTTGGTACGAAAGTGGACAATTAAAGGGTGTTGGTAATTTCAAAGATGGGAAAAGTGATGGTGTATTCAGAAATTTTTACGAGAGCGGAAAGTTTAAATACAAGGAAAACTGGAAAAATGGAAAATTAACGAATGAAAAAGTGGTTTACCTCAACGAAGCTGGTGCTATCAAGGGCACCGAATACTACGAAAACGGAGCAACGATTAGTTGCACAGGTGATTGCGATTAAGTTGAATACCCCAGCTCCGCAGGATTTGCAATCCTGCGGAAAGTAACAATTCAATTTAGCATCTCTACTAAGCTCCGCAGGATTTGCAAATTCTGGAGAGCTGGTTTCAGGTTGGTGACATTTACTTTTTTCGAACAAATAACCAATATACTGTTTTATAGTCCTCTTGTGCAGAATAAAATGCATCGACATTGTAGAAATCAATATGAATAATTCTTGGATAAAACTTTATGTTTTCAAGGTCATCAGGATCTAATTCAAGGTTCTGATTTTTTAGTTCCCAAACTCCGGTTGATTTATTAACCTTCTTTCCATTTGGATTCAATTTAACATACTTGCCTGATGCCAGGAATTTATAGGAATAGAGAGATTCAGGACATTTAAGTGGCTGAACAATTGAATCAAGGACACAAAAACACCATTCACCTTTGGTAAGTTCAGTTTCTAATGACTGAGCATTTAAATTCAATGACAAGAATCCAAAAGCAAAAGTTAAACTTATTATTTTAAACATATTTTTTTCTTGGTTAAATGCACATTTTCATAAAAGTAACTGAGTTAGAACAATAACATCACGGCTCCGAAGGATTTATTACCTATAGCTCCGCAGGATTACAAATCCTGCGGAGCGATGAATCTGTAGAGCGTAATGTAACAAAAGTCACTTTCACCCTAAGGGATAATAACTACTTTCGTTTGCACAACTTTAAATCCCTTTGAAATGAAACACATCGCTTTTGCCTCTACCCTGTTCTTTATGCTATTCTTATTTCAGAACTGCACCTCACAAAATCAGCCTGGCGTGGCGAGTGTTCAGAATGTGGACGTAGCGAAATTCAAAGAATTGGTGGCTAATGGGAACACGATCATTTTGGATGTGCGTACACCGGAGGAAACAGCGGGCGGAACGATCGATCAGGCAAGCACCATCGATTTTTATGATCCGGAGTTCACCAAGAAGATCAAAGTGATGGATTCCTCCAAGAATATTTTGGTCTATTGTAAAGCCGGCGGAAGAAGTGCGCAAGCGGCTGAAATATTAGTTCAGAATGGATTTAAGCACGTGTACAATCTGGAAGGTGGTATCTCCGGATGGCAAGCAAACGGAAATCCTGTGACCGCCGCGACTGTTACCAAAGACGAGCACATTCAGGAAATGAGCGCAAAACAATTCGATAAACTACTTAGTCAAAACAATCTGGTCCTGGTAGATTTTCATACCGTTTGGTGTTCGCCTTGCAGAAAAATGGCTCCAATCATAGATCGTTTAGAAAAAGAATTCAGTGGCAAAGCCTCCGTTTTAAGGATAGACGTTGATAAAAGCACTGAACTGGCAACCAAATACCAGATTCAAGCGGTACCTGTTTTCATTCTCTTCAAAGACGGCAAGGAAGTTTGGAAACAGAATGGGGCAATGGAGGAAGCGAAACTGAGAGAGGTGATCGAAGAGAATCATTAACATCCTCATTCTAACACAAACATGACTCATAGCACCAATATGCTTGAGGATAATCAATTATTCCATC
>CAIYQV010000291.1 GCA_903928365.1 uncultured Flavobacteriia bacterium | reverse complement strand
TTTTTAGGGTACAAAAGTAAGGTAAAATTCCTTTCGGACAAATGGTTTTGAGCCGATTTATCGGTCCAGTTTAGTCCATGCTTTTGATAAGATTGTCAGGTCTTTCAACAGGCTGTAATCTCTGGCATAGATCAGGTTGAGTTTGTCACTGAGATCGACATCTGTATTTGAGTATTCATCACTTGGAAATAACAAGCCGGGTCTCAATTTGGGCAAGAACGAGGGGTCGGTAGAAATGGAGGTATTATAACCCACAAAGGAGGTTTTGCCAGAGAGGATGGAAAGGAGATTTTTGAGGTAATTTGTCTTATTTTGAAATAACCAGACCGTAATTGGGCTTGAAACAAGAATTAAGATAGATAATGCCAGGTCAAAAATTCGTTTTTTACGCTCATTTTCCTTGATGCTAATGGAGTTTACATTCAATACATAGTGTTCGCCTGCCGTGTCGATGGAACTACTGCCGATAAGGGATAATGTATCTGGTTGTGCAATTTTAAAATCAAGTGCTTCTGAAGGGATTCGGGTCATCCATTGGATGATCTCTCCAGCTGAGATATTCTTAGCGCAGAAAACGATTTCGTCAATTCCATGAATATGAACGATTTGATCCAGTTGGGAAATGTTCCCGGAGTATTCTGAAGTCTTATTCAATTTCGGTGAGACTTTGAAAATCATATCCGTTCTTGCACCTGTTTGACGAATGATCTCTGTAACGCGTTCGATTTCCTCGTCATCACCTACAATAGCAAACCGTTTGTTTTTTGAAGGAAAAAGATTGAATCGTTTGCCAAAAGAAAGATGAAGAAAAATACGTGACAGAATGAAGTAAGAGACGACCCATGACGCTCCAGTTAGTATGTAAAGTCTTGAGAATTGCCAGCTTTTAGGTAAAAGGGCATAGACGATCAGTATGAACAGCGTAGAAAAAAGTGTACCCTTGATTACTTTTTTGAATTGAATGGGAGTGTCGTAACCTCCTGTTAAAAAAATGCCTGTTAGCCATGTGGTCAGGTAAGCAGGAATAGAGATGCTTAGTACATGAATGGGAAAGTCAATTTGAATTTTCTCCCATTGGAAAGTCATGGCAAAAAGGCCTGTAAGCAAGATCGTTGTGTCAACGAAAGGCAGGGTTGCTTTTTTGATAAATCGAGTAAGAATGGCGAGAGAGGCTCTGAAATAGATCGCAAGGTGAATGAGTAACGAGAAAACTTGTGCGTTTTGCTGTGAGAAATGCTTTCTGGCAAAAATGACCATCGCATTGTAAAAAACAAAAACATAATTCACAGAGCTTTTCTTTGTGCTCTCTCCTTTGTAATGTATAATGGTCGTATCGGCGAAATAATAATTTTTATAGCCGCCCTTAATAATACGCCAGGATAGATCGATATCTTCACCATACATGAAGAAGGCCTCGTCCAGTAAACCAACTTTTTCCAAAGCACTCCTTCTCATGAGCATAAAAGCGCCGCTGAGGATTTGAATCTCGTTGGTTTCAAATTCACTGAGGTTGCCGGCGTGATATTGTCCAAATGTTTTGCTGGAGGGAAATAATTTGGAAAGCCCAAAAATCTTGTAAAAAGCCACGGAAGGTGTAGGTAGACCTCGTTTTGACTCAGGTAAAAAACGTCCTTTTCCATCTACCATTCGAACGCCTAGTCCTCCCGCATGCGGATGGTTGTCCATGAACTGAATGACCTTTTCAAAGGTGTCTTCCTCAACTACGGTGTCTGGATTAAGAAGAAGGATGTATTCTGATGAAGAGGATACCATGGCCTGATTGTTGGCTTTCGAAAATCCTGCATTAAATTTATTTTCTATTACACTGTATTCCTTGAATTTAGACTTGATCATTTCAACTGAAGAATCAATTGAATTGTTGTCTACAATGATCACTTCACCATCTATGTTCTTCAATGCTGAACGAACAGAATTCAGGCATTGTTCCAGAAAATGCTCCACATTGTAATTGACAATGACAATGGCTAGTTTATGTGATACAGGATTTTTCAACTTAATTTTTCACGGCGATACACGAGATTTCAATCGATACATCTAACGGCAGTTTGGCGACCTGAACCGTTTCTCTGGCAGGTGGGATACTTCCGAAATAACTTCCATAAACAGAATTTACAGTGGTAAAATCATCCATGTTTTTCAAGAAAATACTGCATTTAACGATGTTTTCCATGGTCATTCCTGCTTCCTGAAGTAACGCGCCAATATTTTTTAATACCTGATGGGTCGCTTCTTCGATGGAATTTGTAACAAGTTCTCCTGTAAACGGATTGAGTGGTATCTGACCGCTGACATATAAGGTGTTTCCAGTCAATATGGCCTGACTGTAAGGGCCGATTGGGGCAGGTGCTCCTGCAATTTGAATAGCTGTTTTCATAGTTGATGCGTTCATTTCTGAGTTAAGCGAGTTGCGAATTTACCTAAACGAAGAATTACCTTTGTTTATTTTTGTAAAACTTTACGAATTCAAAGTCATTGCATTGAAGGTACTGATCCTCGATTTTCATGATTCTTTTACATACAACCTGAGTCATTACTTTGAGTCTCTTGGTACAGAAGTCGTTGTTTGTTCGGATGATTTATTAAATCCATGTGACCTGAAAGATTATACGCACATAGTTCTTTCGCCGGGTCCAGGTCTTCCTGAAGAAAAGAAGAATTTATTCATCGTGATTCAGCAATGCGTAGGGAAGAAGCCGATCTTGGGTGTATGTCTGGGAATGCAGGGGATAGCCGAGTTTTCAGGAGGAGAACTTTACAATCTGGATCAAGTCAAACATGGTGTTTCGGAAGAAATTTTCTTGCAAACCGATTCAAAGTTATTTAAAGAATTTCCTGAATCGATACAGGCCGGGCTATATCATAGTTGGGCCGTTAGGCGATTAGAAGTGACTGGTTTGAGAGTGACGGCAAAAAATAGTGAAGGGGTAGTAATGGCTTTTGAGGATGCTGAAAAACAGCTTTACGGGGTGCAATTTCATCCCGAATCCATAATGACAGAGGAAGGAAAAAAGATTTTGCAAAATTTTCTCGATTCTTGAGATTTGTTGTCAATTTGGAACAACATTTGTTAATTTTAAGGACCAAATCAAATTGTTATGAAATCAATTGTATTAGTATTTTCTTTCTTTTTTGCCGCCTTAAACGGAATGGCACAGTCTTGCATTGGTAAATGGATCACTATTGATGATGAGACAGGAAAACAAAAGTCTATTGTCGAATTGTACAAACAAAATGACAAGCTCTATGGCAAAATCACCTATTTATTTCCAAGAGAAGGAAGGGGGCCTAATCCTAAGTGCACGAAATGTACGGACGATCGAAAAGATGAGCCGCTCGTTGGATTGCAGATAGTTCGTAATTTAAAGTGGGATGGAAGTACTTGGAATAGCGGTACCATTGTTGATCCTGAGAACGGAAAAATATATGACGTTAAAATGTGGTTGGACGAAGAAAACAAGGATCGACTGAATGTAAGGGGTTACATCGGACCTTTCTTCCGAACCCAAACCTGGAAAAGACTGGATATAGAGAAATAATAAGAGACCGCACAAGCGGTCTTTTTTTTCTTAGCGCAAAACATTTTCTTCGCAGTTTTGTCATAGTTAAAAACAAAATATGCGATTTACACTTCTTTTACTTTTTGCAATCAGCAGTTTAGGTGCATTTGCACAACAGTCAAAAGTTACCGGAAAGGTTTTTAATTCAATAAACAACGAATCGTTGCCTTTTGTAAAGGTCGTGGTGGTTGGACAGCAAGCAGGTGCTGTTACAGATACTGATGGTCGTTATACGATCGAAGGCTTGGCTCCGGGAGTGTATTCGTTCAGGGTTTCGAATACAGGGTATCAGGAATTGATGATCAATGATATAACGGTAACGATATCCAGGGTGGTAGATCTTGATTTTCCTCTTGAACCACTGGCAAAGGAACAAAAAGAAGTGGTTGTTAAGGCATCTCCCTTTACACCGAGAAGTGAATCCCCGGTGTCATTACGAACCTTGAATTCAACTGAGATCGAACGTCAGCCGGGAGCAGGACGTGACGTAAGTAAAGTGCTTCAGGCATTGCCTGGGGTGGCATCCAGAGCAACATTCAGAAATGATATTGTCATCCGAGGTGGATCACCGGGAGAGAATAAGTTTTATCTCGATGGGATAGAAGTACCGAACATAAACCATTTTGCCACACAGGGAAGTAGTGGAGGTCCTGTTGGACTTTTGAATGTCAACTTTATTCGGGAGGTAGACTTTTATTCCGGAGCTTTTCCTTCCAATCGTGCAAATGGACTTAGTTCGGTGATATCATTCAAGCAGAAAGATGGAAACTCCGATGGTTTGATAACCAATTTTGCACTTGGTTCAAGTGATGCCGCATTGACTTTCGATGGTCCGTTGGGTAAAAAAGCCGATTTCATTTTTTCAGCCAGAAGATCGTATTTGCAGTTTCTATTTGCTGCATTGCAATTGCCATTTTTACCGACTTATAATGATTTTCAATATAAGGTGAACCTCAAGCTCAACCAGAAAAACAGAGTAACGTTGATCGGTTTAGGAGCATTGGACGATTTTAAGTTGAATACTAAAGTGAATGATAAGGTCACTGATTCCACCACCAGACAGTTCAATGATTATATTCTGAATAACATTCCTACTCAGGATCAGTGGAATTACACACTTGGCGTAAACTGGCTTCATTATTCAAAGAATAGTTATCAAAATGTGGTAGTCAGCAGGAATATGTTGAAGAACATTGCGACCCGTTATGCAGGGAATGTGGAAACTGAAGAAAATAAGATCTTGGACTACAGTTCTTTTGAAGCTGAGAATAAGTTGCGTTTTGAGCACACGGTAAATTGGCAGGGATGGAAATTTAATACGGGTTTTGGGTATGAATATGCCCGATATAACAATAGCACGTTTAACCGAACATCTTATCTCGGAATTCCGGTAACCATTGACTATAATTCAGACTTGTTTTTGAGTAAGGGCTCAATGTTTGCCCAACTTTCAAATGGATCAGCAGATGAACGTTTGAATTTCAGTATAG
>CAIYQV010000290.1 GCA_903928365.1 uncultured Flavobacteriia bacterium | reverse complement strand
TACATCCGGATCCGCTGCAAGAACCGACTTAACATCCGCTTCGGGTAGAAAAGATCCAACATTTCTTTTTTTCTTGTTCTTACGTTTGTTACCACTGTCCTCGTCATCATTGCTGTCGTCATCTGGCAAGGGATCGTACACTTCGGGTATTTTTTTCTTCTTCTTTTGTTTGTTACCACTGTCCTCGGTATCACTGCTGTCTTCAACTTCCAAGGGATCGTACCCGTATTCATACAGAATTTCATCTTCAGAGCAAATGACATCCACAGCCTCGAGCCAAGCATACCACTTTCCGGCAAAGATCTCACTCATCAACATTGCGTTGACACTCATTTTAGTACCTGAAGGCGAGTTCGCCTTTCTTGCGACACAATCTGTTTGCTCTGAATAATCAATTACAAGATGGTCAGCTATAGTGATACCATACCCTCTTACGATTTCCCTTGACTTTACCCTCTTACTATATTCTTTTCTCGGCATGACTTTACCAGGACTGAAGACACATATGATATCACCAGGAACCAGTGTCGTTCTTGGATCTTCTGGGTTGAAAAAAAGACCTGTTTGGACATGTGAAACAAACCCATGTAATATCTTCTGCAAAACAAAAACATCATCGATTCATTCGCTGCTTACCTTCATTAATTTCAACACCAGCTCTTTCTAACTTAGATTGCCTAACCACAAGACCATCGGCATTTATAATGGGACATCCATCACGCTGACGACGAGGCGCTAGTAGCTTCTTAACGACAGAATCGTAAAAACTTTTGAGGACGTCTGCTGAGGGATTTTCCACGACTTTCTCGTACGCTTGCTCAGCTTCTGCTGTAAGATCGTACAGCTTTGGAGGGGAGATGGAAGGGTCTAGAAGATCATGTATCAGTTTACTTTCCCTAGGGTCTAATCTAAAGACAGTATAAAATAGAGTTAAACATATTTTTCATGCCCAGGGGTTCAGCTACTCTTACAAATCTCTTGCCTGGTCTTAGAACTAGATTTCCGATCGCCAGGTATTACATCGATCGCCTGGGAAGTAGATTTCCCACCAGCACGAGAAGTACGTGGTTTCTTTTCAACAAAGTAATCAGCCATTTCAAAGCGGTCGGGGGGTTTTCTTTGGCGGCGTGCACCAGTTACAGCTGAATTCCCACCAGCTGCATCTTCACTCCCAGATGTCTCAGCTGCTTTATCTCCTTTGTTGCTCGATGTCTTTCTTCTCTTTTTAGCTAGCTCTATCTTTGCCGCTTCTTTAGCTAAATCATCAGCAGTCGGAATAGCTTTCAATATTTCTTTAGAGCCGTTAATTTTGTATTTTGTAAGATTGCTCAGCTGATATATAACAACAAAAAAGCTAACATATCATGCAAACATAAGCTAACATAAGAAAGGAAACTTACATATTCGATTTCATTAGAAGGCGTGGTTTTATATTTCGTTGTCAACTTCTTCATGCTATCGTCACCAAGTGTCAACCTCACTACGCTGAGAATAATGCGTTGTCTGTCATTCATCGCGAGATCTCCGATCTCTAAGTCAAGGGTAATGATTTCAAGCACTTCCATCATATACGAGACAATGGTGTACCATTTGCGGAAAAATTTCTTGTCAGGAATTATATGAAGTTCTTTCGCAACAGCATGAACGATCTCGCGGATGTGAACCAGCGGTAAATTCTGCGCAAGAATCACTACAACAGATTGAAAGCATTCGTTAAGCAATCATTAAGAGCAATCATATTATTACAAAACATACCTTGCAATATATCGCAGGTGTACTGGATATCAAAAGCCATTCGGTCGTAATTTGAAATCTTTTCTACCATGGTGTTGCCAAGAGCCAGTGCTAGAAACTGCAACGGATCGCTATTCTCTGAAAATTGGGTATTCACGATCTGGTCCTTCAACGGAGAATGTTCTTCTGGAAGTTTTTTCGTATCCCTAACAGTCAAAATCTTTTCCCCATCTTCACCAAATTCTAACCCGACAATTGGTTGCGGAGGTGCAGGAAAGATACTACGAAAAGCATACTGGCTGGTATCCCCAATGCGCCTTCGAAACTCTTCCACGGCAGACAGGGATTCCACAATGATCGTTGCTGGCCCCCCGTTTGTCGTTGGCTCATGTACTGTCAGCCTACCTTCTCCAGCAGGAACCTTCATGGACTCTTTAATCAACTTCGGTAGCAAGTTAATCTTAGGAAAGGTCTCGGAAAGTAAACCATCTGCCTTCGATTGCAGAATAATGTCAATAGCATTCTTTTTACCTATCTCTAAATAGGCATTCCGCTGTTCGAGAGTCCCGTTGATGTATTGAAAATTTGTATCCAATTTCAATACATCCGGAGTCTCATCTGGAATTATTATTGGGCCGCTGTAATGCCCAGCATCATGGATGTCTGATCCTGAAAATAAAATAGGCACCATGATTGGGACATTATCATCTATCATGAACCAAGCATCCGGAAAGCAGTCGACGTGGTAGGGCATTTCTTTTACTCCTGTAGAGTTAATGACGGCAATAACCAAGCCTAACTCTGCAAACATCTTCGCAACAAGAGGAAAGCATACAGTCGGAAGAAAGTAAGTTGTCTGTTTTATTTCGTCTAATGCGTCGACGAAGAAACTATTTATAACAAGATATCTTTAGAACACATGAAGATAGCCGCTAATGAAAAACACATAATGCTTACTCCTCTCTAAGGGCGACTTTCATATCTGTAACGATCTGTTCCCGCACCATAGTAGTTTCCATGCGGCATATCTCATCGCTCCGAAGCTTACGCCGATTCAACTCGTATATCGCGGATTGCTTTATTGCATTCAAGAAACAATCACCGTCACCACCAATACCTCCGACAGTGACTCCATTCTCTTCAAGGTACTCACTCAGTAGCGAGTCCGCAGCCATTCTTCGTTTTTCGATCGACTCTTTCGCTGTGTTCGAAACCGTGTGCAACGGCAAGTTGTTCATGATGTGCAGATACAACGAGAAATATTCCTTCCGAAGAGTGACAATGTGTTCCTGCGATGGAAGCTCGACATCTCCCCATGATGAAATCGAGAGAGCATTCTTCATCGTAGGGATAATCTTGGCGTAAGCGATTGGGAAAATTCCGCAATCGCGACCTCCAATCTGGCGTGGAATCGTCGGCGTCACTAAGGGAAACCTAAATTTTTCCTCTGAATCATCCCAAAATTGTTTTTGCTGCTTCGTCGCTTCTTCCTTTTTGAAGCCTTTCTTCAATTCTGGCCATCGATAACGCGCCCCTTGCACTATCACTCTGCATCAATGAAAACATTACAGATTGTAAGCAACGTGAATTTCTTTACATAGACACCGCTTTTTTACCTTGTGATAAATTGCTGTAGATCCTTCGAATCGTGAAGATGCAATGGATCAATATGAACT
>CAIYQV010000289.1 GCA_903928365.1 uncultured Flavobacteriia bacterium | reverse complement strand
CTGCAACCATGCACACACCGGGAAGATACGTTTCTGATCACGGATTACTGCTTCAACCATTTGCGCTGCTGCAGCACCTGGCGCATACCACGCTGAAGTACCAAGTAACTGAACGATTTCACCGCCACCGAATTTCGTGCGCTCGATGATCTCATTCAAACGCTCTTCAGAGATCAATTCTGTCACAGGAATACCTGCAACTGTCGTATAACGAGGAAGTGGAACCATCGTATCTCCATGACCACCCATCAATACTGCCTGAATATCTTTTGGTGAAACATTCAATTCCAAAGCCAAGAAAGAACGGTAACGCGCCGTATCCAACACTCCTGCCATTCCAAATACTTTCTTAGAATCCGTCTTAGCTGTAAGGTAAGCACAGTAAGTCATCACATCCAATGGATTGGAAACGATAATGATCACTGCATCCGGAGAATGTTTGATCACATTTTCAGTTACTGTTTTTACGATTCCTGCGTTCGTAGCGATCAAATCATCGCGAGACATTCCCGGTTTTCTTGGAAGTCCAGAAGTGATTACCACTACATCAGAGTTCGCTGTTTTCGTGTAATCATTTGTCGAACCGATGGTACGTGAATCGTACAAATTGATTGGAGACGTTTCCCAGATATCCAATGCTTTACCTTCTGCAAAGCCTTCCTTGATGTCAAGAAGAACGATCTCATTCGCGATCTCTCTGTGAGCCAGAACGTCAGCACAAGTTGCTCCAACATTTCCTGCTCCTACTACTGTTACTTTCATATGCGTTGTAAATTGGTGAAATACTTTTCAAATACGGCTGCAAATTTAGTACATATTGACCAATTAATCCTTTTATTTGTGAGTAAAAGCAGGAAACTTAACTAATTTTCATTGTAAGGCAACCAAGTCCAAAAGCTTTCGTCATTGAATTGAAACCAACGTGGAGAATAAAGAAAAACTGACAGTACTGATCGAAGGATGTCTGCGCAACGACCGACGTTCTCAGAGTGAAATGTTCAGGCTTTACTACGGAAAATTATTTTCTGTATGTATGCGCTACACTTCAGACAGAGACAGTGCACAGGAAGTTCTTCAGGAAGGTTTCATAAAGGTCTTTGAAAAGCTGGGGGCATTTGATTATAAAGGATCCTTTGAAGGGTGGCTTAGACGTATTGTTACCAATACTGCAATTGACGCCATTCGGAGATCAAAGAAGGATCCGTTTCGAACAGATGATGACAATGACTTTAAAATGGGAGCAGAAGATCCGGTAATCGCAAAAGAAGAACTGGATCTCACCGAACTTAAAGCAGAAGTAGCGATGCAAGCTATTCAAAAGTTGTCGCCTGCGTATCGGACGGTTTTTAACTTGTACGTACTGGAGGACTATTCTCATAAAGAGATTTCCGAACTACTTGGAATCAGTGAAGGTACCTCGAAATCAAACCTGGCCAAAGCAAAAATGAACCTTCAGCGGATGCTGAATGAAAAGTTTACGAATATACATTGACGATAAAGGATTCTATGGAAAAACACTTCAAAGACCTATTCAAGGAACATGAACTTCCTTTTGATCCGGCAGCATGGGAGCAATTTTCCAAGCGTTTGGATGTAGTAATGCCTATTAAAAAAGGAAACAGCAACTGGAAATGGTATTTAGGCGGGATGGCCATTCTGTTATCGGTAATAGGGTTGGTTTGGAATCTATCATCTAAAAATGCGGGGACCAATGACTCAACATCGACTTCATCTACTGCAACGGAGGCTCGCAATTCAGAAAGCAATGAAATGAATCCTGCATCTGAATCAACAGGTTTGGAACCTTCGGGTTCAATCATAAAGACTGACGAGTTAAATGGCTCAACCCAAACTGCAAGCACGGAACAAGTTCAAGAAAATACACTTCCCGAAAACAACAGCTCAAATGATCCTGTATCAGACAAAGCAGGCACAAGAGTGAATACTATTTCTGAAAATTCGGATCCACAAAAAAATTCAGATCCAATTGTATCTGGAACAAACGGAACTACAGTTTATCCAACAGTGAAGGATCTTTGTGAAGGAGAAAGCATCTGGATCAAGAATGAAAATTCTCAGGACTTGTTCATAACTGATAATTCCAAAGTATATCCTATTTCAGCCGGTAAACGCATTAATTTTAACGGAGAAAATCCTGGAAACTACTATTTTGGTCATACTGTTAATGGCAAGATCCAGTATTCAAAGACACCAGATTTTAAAGTAAAAGAAGGTATTAAAGCTGATTTCAGTATCGATACAGATACAAAATACGAACAAGGGATTCCTACCATTACTCTGCAAGCTTCATCCACTGAGAATGCAACTTATTCCTGGAAGATAGAAGGATCGAAAAGCGACCTGAAAGGAAAAGAAGTTAAAGCGCATTTATACCAGAAAGGGAATTACGATGTTGTATTAACTGCCGAACCAAAAGACAACAGTTGTCCTGCTAGCATCAAAAAACAGGTTAATATTGAAGATGATTACAACCTGCTGGCAGTCAATTCCTTTTGGCCAAATTCTAGCGACCCGCGTAATGCTACCTTCATGCCATTTGCGTTGAAAGAGCGCAGCGTTGATTTTACCATGCTCATCATTGATCCTACGAACGGTGTAACATTATTCGAAACCAATGATGCAACGAATGGCTGGACAGGAATAAATAAAACAAATGGCCAGTTGGTAGATGCAAATAAA
This sequence comes from uncultured Flavobacteriia bacterium, assembly GCA_903928365.1. Taxonomy (GTDB): domain Bacteria; phylum Bacteroidota; class Bacteroidia; order Flavobacteriales_D; family Crocinitomicaceae; genus M0103. The sequence continues at coordinate 728 of CAIYQV010000289.1, read as the reverse complement.
ACCTATATTTGGATCGTAAGGATTAAAAATCCGTTACCAGACGAAAAGGCAGAATACAAGGGAACTATTGTTCGACTACCTTGAAACCACATATACTGCTAATCAAAAAGGGAGGCTTTGCTTCCCTTTTTTTATACCCAAACATTCGGATATTTAGTTTTTAACTCTGAATTCAACCTGTCGCAACGCTCAGAATAATCTGCTAAACCCTTTTCGTCTGAATTTCTGGGTATATGTGCTTTAAACCGATGATATGCGTTGATCTCTTTTACAATTAAACGAGTAGAATCATTGACATAATAATTCAGAAAACTTTCCCAGACTACAGAAACTGCCTCATCCGTAGGATGCACTCGGTCCTGCTTGAAAAACCGGTAATCCCGTAATTGATCGATCACGATCTCATAGGATGGAAAATAAAAGCTTTCTTTTTCCTTATTCAGCCTCCGAACAGCATCCAACAAAATAGCTTTGCTTTGATTATTTTCTATCAATCCGTCGCGGACATGTCTGACAGGACTTACCGTAAATACCACTTTCAAGGTTGGATTGAACTCTCGTAATATTCCCAATACATCCTTCCATGCTTCGAGAATCTCAATTGTTTCTGATAATTCTTTCCTGAATTCTGCTTGTGAAACTTTATGGCAATTCGCCACCACCATCGAATCGTGATAGCTATAGCCCCAAGCTGTACCAAATGTCACAAAGAGAACCGATGCCGTTTT
>CAIYQV010000288.1 GCA_903928365.1 uncultured Flavobacteriia bacterium | reverse complement strand
TCACGAGCGAGGTCTGGAACGTGTGTTCATTCATGCTTTTACCGATGGCAGGGATTGCGATCCAAAGAGCGGAGAAGCATTTATCAGCGAATTGGAAGAAAACCTGAAAAAATCCACAGGTCGCATCGTTTCTGTCGTAGGTAGGTATTACGCTATGGATAGAGACAACCGTTGGGAGCGCGTGAAGAAAGCCTATGACCTTCTCACCAAAGGTGAAGGAACAGTTTACACCTCCGCGTTGGAGGGAATTCAAGCATCCTACAATTCTAACGTTACCGATGAATTCATCGAACCGATTTCTGTTAGAAATGCAGAAGAGGACCCTGTGGTGATCAAAGAAAAAGATGTGGTTATCTGTTTTAATTTCAGAACGGACAGACCGAGAGAAATCAGTCAGGCTCTTACTCAAAAGGACTTTCCAGAACACGGAATGCACGCTCTTCCATTGCATTACGTCACCATGACCAATTACGATGCAACGTTTAAAAATGTACATGTCGCATTTGAGAAAGATAATTTGTCAAACACACTTGGAGAAGTTTTATCTAAACTGGATAAAACACAAGTGCGAATTGCCGAAACTGAAAAATACCCACACGTAACCTTTTTCTTCAGTGGCGGAAGAGAAGAAAAATTTATTGGAGAGGATCGTATCCTGGTGAATTCACCGAAAGTAGCAACCTACGATCTGCAGCCGGAAATGAGTGCATCTGAGGTAAAAGAAAAGATCATCGATCATTTGCTCACAGAAAAACCTAACTTCATTTGTTTGAATTTTGCCAATCCGGATATGGTAGGCCACACTGGTGTCTATGATGCAATTGTAAAGGCAGTTGAAACAGTGGACAATTGTCTGGGAGAAGTGGTTCGAGCAGGCCTGGATAATGGCTATGAATTTTTGGTTATAGCAGATCATGGGAATGCGGATTATGCCTTAAATGAAGATGGTTCACCTAATACGGCGCACTCTCTTAATCCAGTTCCTGTAGTTCTTGTAAGCAAAGAAAAAGGATTGCTATTAAGAAATGGTATTCTGGCGGATGTGGCTCCAACGATCTTACGAAGAATGGGGATTGCTTCCCCAATTGAAATGACGGGCGAATCGCTTGTTTAAAATTTCACATCTTTCACAGAACGGTTATTAGCTTTTGAGGGGCTACCCCCTCTGAAAATCCCTTTGTCTTGCCCTAAATTTGCGGCGTCTTACTCAACTAATTCTTAACAGTATGCTGAAGAATAGCATATTAATTTGTCTAGTAACTAAATTAAACGCCACTCTAATGAGATCAGTTTTCATTTTATTAATGATTCTTGGAACAAGTTCCGTTTTTGCACAAAGCGCTAATCAGCTAGGTTGGCAGGCCGAATATGGAAAAAGTAAATCATTCATTGAGAATATCGGACAGTTCGACGAGCATGAAAACCAAGTTACAGGATCCATCAAATACGCTGTGGACTTCGGTGCAACACGCATCTTTTTCGGAACAAAAGGAGTAAGCTATTCCTTTCTTGAAGCTCAAAAAATTCCGAAAGCAGAAAGAGCAGCGCTTCGGGAGAAAATGAATGCATATCCGGCAGAAAGAAGGAAATACGAAAAACTGATCGGGAAATTCCTTTTCAAATCTGATGTGGTCAATGTGGCATGGAAAAATGCTACTTCTGAAGTCGAACTGAAAGGCGAAGAGCTAACACGCGATTACCACAATTACAGTGTGAAAAAAGATGGCCTCATGACCGGATTTTCCGGAGCGAAAGGCTTTAAAAAAATCATCTACAAAAATATCTACCCTAAAATTGATATCGAATATACCGTACATCCGGAAATTGGGATCAAATACGCTATAATCGTTCATCCCGGAGGTGACCCGAGTTTGGTTGCCATGCATTTCGATCGTGATCTTTCCTTATTGAATGGTAAGTTAAAGATTCCAACGCGCTTTGGAGACATCACAGACCATGAGCCATATACGTTCTACAAAAAAGATGAAAATCATATTATTGGATCAAAATTCATTCAGCAAGAACGTACTATTCGTTTTCAAGTAGATGCCTTTGACCGAAATCAAACTCTGGTTATCGACCCATGGACTCAAACTCCTGCTTTCAATACCAACTGGGATGTGGTTTGGGAATGTGAAAGAGATGGATCAGGAAATGTCTACATCCTTGGTGGTATTTCTCCTATGCAGATCTTGAAATATAGTCCCACAGGATCTCTTCTATGGACCTATAGTACACCTTATGATACAGCCAATGTGTGGTTAGGCACATTTGCAGTTGACAATGCCGGCAACTCCTACGTAACTGCTGGTTCAAGTGCACAAATCCAAAAGGTGAGTTCTGCAGGTGCAATGGTATGGAACAATGCAACTCCCGGAGGTATTTTCACCCTAACCGAATTCTGGACCATTGCTTTCAACTGCGATCAAACCAGACTTGTAATCGGTGGTACTTCAG
>CAIYQV010000287.1 GCA_903928365.1 uncultured Flavobacteriia bacterium | reverse complement strand
TGCTCAGCGATCGGTTGTGTGGTAATGGTCGTTTTTTCAAAAGCTGTTTCACCCGTTGCACCGCGCCATGTATGTAATTCCTTGTCTCCATTTTTCCAGTCGATCATCATGCGTTCAGAAAATGCGCCGCTCATAATGTCATCCATATGTTTACGGAACAAGGGACGCATAATTTCTTTTAATTGTTCAGCCAATTCAAAGGCCATTACCTTCGAAGGATTCGAAAGACGGTCCATCATGTGGGTGATTCCACCATGTTTCAAAGCCTCCGTGATCGTTTCCCATCCATATTGAATCAATTTTGCCGCATAGCCTGGTTCGATCCCTTTTTCAACCATTTTGTCAAATGAAAGAATTGAACCTGTCTGAAGCAATCCGCATAAGATGGTTTGTTCACCCATCAGATCTGATTTCACTTCTGCCACAAAGGAAGAAAGTAATACCCCGGCACGGTGTCCACCTGTCGCAGCAGCATAAGCTTTCGCTTGGTCAAATCCTTTTCCTTCTGGATCATTTTCCGGATGCACCGCAATAAGCGTTGGCACTCCAAAACCTCGTTTGTATTCTTCACGCACTTCGGTTCCCGGACATTTAGGTGCCACCATAATAACGGTGAGGTCTTCACGGATCTGCATTCCTTCTTCCACGATATTGAATCCGTGAGAATAAGACAAAGTCGCTCCTTGTTTCATCAAAGGCATGATCGCATTTACGACAGATGTATGTTGTTTATCGGGAGTAAGGTTACATACCAAATCGGCTGTTGGAATAAGCTCTTGATAGGTACCGACTTGAAATCCATTGTCAGTGGCATTTTTCCAGGAAATACGTTGATCACGAATAGCATCTTCACGCAAAGCATAGGAGATATCCAATCCGGAATCCCGCATATTTAGACCTTGATTCAACCCTTGGGCACCGCATCCAACGATGACGATCTTTTTCCCTTTCAAGGCTTCTACCCCATGCTGAAAGTGGGAATTATCTAAAAACTCACATTTTGCGAGTTGTTCGGTTTGTTTTCTAAAAGGTAATTGATTGAAATAATTCATTTTATCTGTGATTTTCTGCTAGTTCTTCTAAATATGCTTCAAGTGTTTTCATCGGTTTGGAAATGGCAACACGTCCGGAACGCACGAATTCCAGTACACCAAAAACATTGAGTTCATCAAACAAATGTGTCAATTCTTCCGGTTGTCCCGTCTTTTCGATGATCATAAAATCCTTATCCACACTCAAAATGCGCGCGTGGTGATCACGGATGATCTTTTCGGTCGTCCCGTTAGTGAATGCATCTGTACGGATTTTATACAAAGCGATCTCCTGGTAAACGACTTGTTCATCGGTATGATAAAACGCCTTGAGGACTTCTACTTGTTTTTCGATCTGCGATACGACCTTTTTCACCTGGTCAAGGGTCGTATTCAATACGATCGTGTAGCGATATACTCCTTTTATTTCACATTCTGAAGCCGTGATACTCTCAATATTCAAGTGACGACGCGTAAAGATGATCGTAATCCTGTTGAGGATTCCTATACTGTTTTCAGTGAAAACCGATATGTTGAAAGTTGTTTCCATAAGATTCTTTTAGTTTAATCGGATTTCAGAAACAGAAGCTCCCGTAGCTACCATTGGGAATACGTTTTCTTCTCTTTGAACTACTACTTCCAATAGATAGGCTCCTTTAGAATTAAGCATTTGATCAAGTGCTTCATCCAGCTCTAATCGCTGCTCGATCTTGGATGCATCTACGGAGTAGGCTTTGGCAATCGCCGTAAAGTTCGGATTCACAATTTCGGTAAACGAATAGCGACGATCAAAGAACAGCTGTTGCCATTGACGTACCATTCCGAGGAAGTTATTATTGAGAATCAGGATCTTCACATCTATTTCAGCCTGAAGTATTGTCCCAAGTTCCTGAATCGTCATCTGGAATCCACCATCGCCAATAATTGCTACCACTGTTTTTTCCGGATTTCCAAGTTTAGCACCGATGGCTGCCGGCAAGGCAAACCCCATGGTTCCTAATCCTCCTGAGGTAATGTTATTGCGATACCCCTTGTACTTGTAATAGCGGGAGGCAATCATCTGATGCTGACCCACATCGGTTACGACAATCGCCTGACCATCTGTTTTTTTCGAAAGAAGGTCAACTACTTCGGCCATTTTCAATTCATTATCCGGTGGATTGATCACATCGTTCACTACCTCATTCAGTTCGATCTGTTCCAGATCTCTAAATTGTTGCAACCATTGCGCATACTTCCTTTCAGGGATGGACTTTGTCAATTCTTCCAGTGCCTCTCGCGCATCAGCATTGATCGCCACATCGGCTTTAACGATCTTATTCAGTTCTGCAGGATCAATATCAATGTGGATTACTTTGGCCTGTTTTGCATAGCGGGAAACATCCCCAGTTACACGGTCATCGAAACGCATACCCACAGCCACGATGACATCGCATTCATTGGTCAGAATATTTGGTGCATAATTTCCATGCATTCCGAGATACCCAACGTAAAGGGGATGATCTGCAGGAAATGCTCCTAAACCCAATAAGGTAAGGGCAACTGGAATTCCGCTTTTCTCCGCAAATTTTACCAGAGCATCTTGTGCTTCGGAAAGGATCACTCCTTGTCCGACCAACAAATAGGGCTTTTGAGCCGTACTCAACAAATCCACCGCGGCCTCAATTCCTTTATGATCCAGTTTGGGCTTTGCAATATAACTGCGAATCGAATGACATTTTTCATAGGTAAAATCAACCATACCAAACTGCGCATCCTTGGTAATATCCACCAAAACGGGTCCCGGTCGACCTGTCGCTGCAATGTAAAAGGCCTTTGCCATAGCCGGAGCAATGTCTTCAGCTCTGGTGACCTGAATATTGTACTTGGTTACAGGCATCGAAATACCGATCACGTCTGTTTCCTGAAATGCATCTGTTCCGAGTAAATGCGATGCCACTTGTCCTGTAATACAAACTACGGGAGTGGAATCGATCATCGCATCAGCCAAACCTGTGATCAGGTTGGTCGCACCCGGTCCTGATGTAGCTAAGCAAACACCAACTTTTCCTGATGTACGGGCAAAACCCTGTGCCGCATGAATTGCTCCCTGTTCATGACGCACTAAAATGTGATTGATTTGCTCTTTAAAATCATACAAAGCATCGTAAACGGGCATTATTGCACCACCGGGATAGCCAAAAATTGTTGTTACCCCCTCCTCTGTAAGGCAGCGCATGACCGCCTCGGCTCCTCTGATATTCATTTCTTATTATTTGTCTGTGATACACCCTTCCGAAGCTGAACTCACCAGTTTCGCATATTTATACAAAACACCAGTCTTCACTTTTAGTTCGGGTTGAGTCCAATTCCTTTTTCTTTCGTTTAATTCTTGTTCTGATACGTCCATGTTGATCGTATTGTTGATCGCATCGATCGTAATGAAATCGCCATTCTTCACTAAGGCAATTGGTCCGCCATCAAACGCCTCAGGACAAACGTGTCCTACGACGAAGCCATGTGTCCCACCGGAAAACCTGCCATCGGTAATCAGCGCTACACTTTTTCCAAATCCCGCACCGATCAAAGCCGAAGTTGGCTTCAACATTTCAGGCATTCCCGGACCACCTTTCGGGCCTTCATTTCTTATGACCACCACACTGCCGGCTTTCACCTCACCATCACGAATTCCTCGTATGCAATCGAACTCATCTTCGAATACGATGGCTGGTCCGGAGAACTGTTCGCCTTCCTTCCCTGTGATCTTTGCTACTGAACCTTCCGGTGCAAGATTACCATACAAGACTCTTAAATGTCCAGATGCTTTTAATGGATTTTCGACAGGATAGATCACATCTTGGTTTTCCGGAAGCCCCGGTACCTCGTCCAGATTTTCGCGTATTGTTTTTCCAGTGACCGTTAAACAATCGCCATGCAACAACCCTTTCGAAAGAAGGTATTTCATAATTGCTGGCACACCTCCAATGGCAAATACATCTTCCATCAGGTATTTCCCACTTGGTTTGAGATCTGCGATAAGCGGCGTTTCGTTATTCATTCGAGTCACATCTTCCAACGAGATATCTATTTCCGCTGTTTTCGCCATGGCGATCAGGTGAAGTACCGCATTCGTGGAACCTCCCAGAACAATGACCACACGAAGTGCATTCTCAAAAGCTTTTTTTGAAAGAATGTCCGATGGCTTAATATCACGTTCAAGAAGGATTTTCATGTATTTCCCTACATTAAGACACTCTTCTCTTTTTTCCGAACTCATAGCAGGATTGGACGAACTGTAAGGCAAACTCAATCCCAAGGCTTCGATAGCTGAAGATAAGGTATTGGCTGTGTACATTCCACCACATGCACCTGCACCCGGACAGGCATTTTTGATGACTCCCTTGTAATCTTCGTCCGAGATCTTGCCGGCATAACGTTCACCCAGCGCTTCGAATGCCGAAACGATGTTCAAGGTTTGTCCTTTGTATTTTCCGGAAGCGATTGTACCACCATAAACCATCAATGAAGGTCTATTCAGACGGATCATCGCCATGGTCATTCCTGGCATATTCTTATCGCATCCTGCAATAGTCACTAACCCATCGTAATAATGTGCTGCCGTGACCGCCTCAACTGAATCCGCAATGATCTCGCGCGAAACAAGTGAGTAGCGCATTCCATCCGTTCCATTGGTGATCCCATCCGAAATACCAATCGTATTGAACTGCAACCCCACCTGTCCATTTTGTTGTACGCCATCCTTCACGAATTTCGACAGGCCATTCAGGTGCATGTTACAAGTGTTTCCCTCATACCAGGTGGATGCGATTCCAACCTGCGGCTTTTTCATGTCCTCGTCAGTGAGTCCAACACCATACAACATCGCTTGAGATGCAGGCTGAGTTTCATCCTGAGTGACTGTCTTACTGTATTTATTCAATTCCATAGTTACAGATACACATTACGGTATTCGTTGAATGCCACTCTTCTCTTGTATTTTCGCTGGATCATATGGCTATTGGAATCCTCCCAATTGAGCGGGAACTTATAGTCATTGAATTGAGCAATACCAATTACCTCAGCGGCTGTTCCACAGAAAAAGGCAGCATCAGCAGTATAGATCTCCTCTGGTTTGAAGAATTTTTCTACCACCTGTATATCTAACTCATCAGCGATTTCAAAAACGGTTGCCCTCGTTATACCTGAAAGGATGTTACCCAAGGGTGCCGTGTATAAAACGCCATCCTTCTCATAGAAGAAATTTGCCCCGGGACCTTCAGCAATGTTGCCATGGATATCGGTCAACAAAGCTTCATCAAATCCTTTTTGTTTCGCTTCGGTAGTTGCAAGGATACTGTTGGTGTAATGTCCAACCACTTTAGCCTGCACATGACACGCATTCGGATTTGGACGCTGATAGGAGGACAACATGACTTTCAGCATGGAATCACCAAGGTATTTACCCCATTCCCATGCCATGATGACCACATGTACATCCTGAGTTGGCGTGAGCGACATGTTTTCACCCAGATAAACCAATGGTCGGATATACGCATCCTTCAGACCGTTCAACTCCAGTAAACGATAGGTGATTGTTTCCAACTCCTCCGACGTGTAGGACAGCTGAATATGCATCTTCTCTGCGGAGTAATGCAAACGGTCATAATGTTCCTTCGCTTTGAAAATGCGTGTACCATCAGGGGTATCGTATGACCTGATCCCTTCAAACACACCATTGCCATAATGCATGGTCTGGTTGTACAATCCAACTTTAGCGTCTTTCGCTTTTACAAATTCGCCGTTCCAAAAAACGACTGTTTCTTCCGTATAATACATAACATCACAAAATTACAAATTAAAAAAAAGGCCTTTCCCATGTGAGAAAGGCCTTTTTTATGACACAGGCAAATTCTCACTCCTCTGGAATGTTTTGAATGACGAGAATAATGACTGCCTGTTTCATACCTAAACCTAAATCTTAACCTAAACCTTACTAAACTATTGCTTTCTTATCATGAACTTTTCTGAAAGCACCACCGAACCGGCAGTAACTTGCAGGAAGTACATCCCATCGGAGCAAAAAGAACTTAAAAATATACGTTGTACACTATTGTTATCATTTGTTTGGGTGCCACGTTCAATGACCTGACCCACACTATTTATCAAAGCAAATTCGACATCACCTGAAAACTGTTCTTTCAAATAAAGATCAAAAGCATGCAGGTTGTCGAGGTAAACTATTTCTGAACCTTGCTCTTTGCACGGACTTGCAGAAACTGTTTTGAGTTCCACCTTCGAGCCATCGTAATCCGTCTGAGACAAACGGTAATACGCTGCATCTCTTACAGGAAGTTGATAGGTCAGTTCGTGGTTTGAATTACCCGCACCATTTACTGTTGTTAGCACCTCAAATTCACCCTGCTCATTTCCGGTCTCAATCGTGAAATAGGCATTATTGTGTTCGGAGCCCGTAGACCAGATCAATTGACGTTTATCCTCCACACAAACCGCACGCAAGTCGAGAAATTCGATTGGGAGAAGGGTGATAGAACCGCACGTACCGGAGAAATCAGGGGGTGTTGGATTTGCATTGTATGTTGATGCTGCAGAAGTGAATGTTATACCAGCTCCATTTCTAGTGACGGTTGTGCCAGAGGAGTTTATTGATATACTTGGAGTATTTGCAGCTAAAACATTATAATTTAAAGCTGTATTAAATTGGCTCCTTGTAACAGTAATATTACATGCGCTTGAAGAAGCTACAGCGCCATAAATATCAATACCATTAGCATTTGACTGGTTATTTATGAACTTGCAGTTATCAACAGTAAGTGAAATATTTTTATTGCTCGAAAACGCTCCTGTTGTTCCATTATATCTGGCGGCTATGGCACCTCCTCTTAAATAGGTGCCATTCGTTCCTCCCCCTGGTACAGAAGGGTGATTATTTCCACCGTTGTTCGCTGAAAAAGTACAACCCGTAAATGTTGCTGTCCCGGCTGACATGAAGAAAGCTCCACCAGAAGTTGGTTCATATACACTTCCAATATCATCGTAATTTGTCGTTACTGCCGTATTGTTATCCAGAATGCAATTGGTTAAAGAAAGATTTCCATTGTACATAGCAATGGCTCCACCATTTTTAGCAATGTTATTACAAATTCTAGAATTATTAATTGAAACATACGTATTTGATCCACCTACGATAATTAAACCACCTCCATCATACAGTGGTTTATAGTTATATCCAATGATGTAATTATTTATTGTCAAATTTATATTGGTTCCATACACCTCTATACCACCGGTATAAGAAGTTCCGTACAAGTTGCAAAAACTACCTCCACCGTTTAGAGTAACCGTTGAATTCGAATTGATTGCTATGGTAGCATTACCCCCTGACTGACCATTTTGTTTTACGATTACATTTGTAATAACCACTCCCGTTGCATTTCCTACAGAAATTGATTGACCAGAATGCGATTGACATTGTCCTGCTTGTGTACCATTATTCTCATATCCAGAAATTGATATATCCTGAAGAGTTACATCATTCGCTGTGATACACATAAAAAAATCAGTACTGGCCCCAACATACTGATGATCAAAAATAGTTTTGCTAGATCCAGCACCAATAAAATTAAGTCCAGCAATATTTACAATCATCTGATGATCCCAATCAGGGTTGGTGCCTCCAAGATCATTGTAGGTACCCGCATCAATGCGTATCACATCCCCATAAGCCAATTCATTAGTACCTGAAGTACCCTTATTTCTTAGCAAATGACTTAAAGAACGGTATGGAGAATTTGGGGACTTTCCTGTATTTGTGTTGTTGCCAACCGCAGAGCACCAAATATCGCCTGCAGTAGAACCGTCATTTACATACCAAGTCAGTGAATTTGAAATAAAAAATTTCAACGTAAAAACCATTGCTAATAATACACGACGGAGTACTCCGCACGAATGAATTGCCTTAATTTTAAAAAATACTTTAAATAGTCTTAATTGCATGACTTATAGTATGGTTTCACAAAACGTAATTCTACGCGGTCGATTAAGGTTAGGCAAACCTACAACGAAGGCATTTCCATTCCAAAAAAGATTGGCATATGGTTAAGAAGAGAGGTCAACCGACGCTTGAAGAGGCGAATGGTTAACTTTTCGTGGTAAAAGGGTGGGAGATTTATTTCAAGCCAAGAAGGGAAACATCGTACGAACGAGAAACAGGCACTAATTGATCAAAATCCTTCAATTGTAATTTATAGGCCTGTGAACGACCTTTTAAGTCTGCTACAAATTCCGGATTAACCAAATAAGATTTATGCACCCTTAAAAATTGAATCTGCTCCTCAGCAAGTAACTGTTCAATTTTACGCAAAGAAATACGCTCCATGGATCTTTTTAGCGTTCCATCCTCTTCGAGGTAATGAGTCAATACGTAATTGTCATTCGCTTCATAGCAAATGATTCTGCTCACAGGTACTTCGAGTAACAACTTTCCATTTTCGTTTTCCAAATGAAAAAGTACCTCTTTGATATTGGAATCATCTGTTGGAGCAGAAGCCACTCTGGCATTCACCATTTGGGTGATTTTTTCATCTGCTTCATCGAACATGGACTGCAGTAAGGACCAAATTGCTCCCGGAAGAGATAAAAGGAGAAAGGACACCGAATATACCGCAAAATCAGCCTCTTCTGTTCTGAATGCAAAGAATAAGATCAAGGAAGTCCCTGCACCAACCAGTGGGAAAGTTATAATGCGCAGAATCAAGGAGTGCTTTTCAGAAGATTGACGCTCTGCAATGAACATCATAAAATAGGTGAGGACAAAAACAACGGCAAACAAACTCGTGAAGTACATTGCACTGCTCAACTTTTCATTCAGGAACTGTTGCCCTTCCAAAAAAGCATTACCTAACAATTGCAATAACGCAAAAACAAAACTCCACTTCATTTTATCAGACGTGCCCATCATAGATCTCTGTTCTTTGTGAGTTTCTGCACCCCATAGATCACTAGTCCAAGTATAAAAATCACCAGGAAAAAAGTGAAGAAGACCATTTTCTGTGAGTACAGCCTTAGCTGTCTTTCTTTGTGCTCATTATATTCCGCAAGTCGTCGCTTTTCCTGAGCAAGGTCCACCAGCATTTGCTTCCTGGTTAATTCATCTCTATAGCTGAGGTCATCCAATCTGTTTTTAGCATTGTATTGCTCAAACCAATTTAAAAAACGAAAGTACTCTTCATATGCAGTATTCAAAGACTCCGATGATCCTTTAGCCAATTTAAGTAATATTATGCGCGTTTTGAGAAGTTCCAGTCTCCACATCCGAAAAGCACTTTGCTCAGCCAATTTCAAACCTTTGTTGATTGAAATCAGAGCTTCTGTCACCTTTCCATTTCTGGATTGAAGCAAGGACGTTAGTTTAAGTTGAATAAGTTGGGTTTCTACACCTAATTTGAATACCTGTTTTTCTGTTTTGTTTAGTAGTAATGCTGCGTCATTTGTACGACCAGATTTCAAATAGATCTCAGCAATCCCCTGCTCTGCGAGGACTATGCCTTCTGTATTCTTTAATTTTTTTTCGAGAATCAATGAGCTATTGTAATAGGACAGAGCCAGATCCAAACTATCTACGGCATTGTAACAATCCCCAAGATTGAAATAGCGAATCGAGATCTGAAGTTGATTACCGAACCTTTTTTCCAGCTCCAAACTTCTTTCAAAATATTCGATCGCCTTAGAATAATTAGACTGCAAGCGATAAACAGTAGCAATGTTGTTATAACAAGCAGATTCCCGCTTTTCATCCTTAATCGACTTGGCCGTTTCAAGTGCCTTTAAGTAGTAATCCAGAGAGCTGAGATAAAACCCCCGATTTTTATTTATAATACCTTGAATTGTATAGGCATTGACACGGTATTTACTTGGTTTTGAATTGAGTGTGCTTTTAAGAAACCTCAATGAAACCTCCTCAAGGTCCGGATTATTCTGTTCTAGTGAGACAAATGCCAGGGAATCCAGTTTGCGAAGTTCATGATCGCTCTGAGCATGCACGATGACAAGCCCAAAGACCATACAAAGGAACATTAGAAACCTTTCTTTGAAGAACATAAGCCCTTCAAAGAAACAAATTTTTTACAACCTAATGAATTTTACCCCTTAAATCGATCAGATTCTTGGTGCAAAAGATTTACTAAATGGATTGGGAGTTACAAAGCGTAAAGCCACCTCAAAACCTCCACGACTTTTACTACTGGTGGTCAGTGGGGACATGTTGATGTCATAACTAAAACCAATACAATATTGGGCGTACTCAAGGATCACAGTAGTGATCAATGCATCTTTCACTCGGTAATTTACTCCCAAAGATATCGCCGTTGACTGAACAAATCCTGTAAAGTGAGAACCTTCAACCAATAAATACCTGAATACATTTCCAACAATTATTTCCTGCTGTGAATTCTGTCGAACGTAAACTATCTCAGGGATGAAAGTTAAATTGGTATTGCGCTTCCCTATCTCCATGGATGCATGTCCTACGAACTTTGTATTCAACCTTTCCGAACTCACCCCTTGAAAGGAGGAAACCGGGAGACCAAAATGAAATGCTGATGCACCAATTGTAAAACGAGTACTTGCATTTTGCGTCATATACCCCTGATCTTTTCCGTAGCTATAACAGATTCCTGTACCAGCATCAAAATAGGTAAAGGAATTAGAAGACAAATTCTCCCCACTCGCTATCCCTGAATTGTATGTTCCACCCTGATATTGATTTTCCCAGCGCAATGCAGTATAATCAACAGAACGCTGACCAAAACCACCCATCAGTCCCAATCCGAGTTTACTTGATGGACCCAGGTTCAGAATTCCTGAAAGATTCAGGTTACCTTGATTCATTCCGACTTTTGCATCACCGGCTTTATCATTTAGAAATTGTAACCCCACACCCAGATCTGCCTTACGTTTCTTTTTTCTTGTTGCATTCATATCAAAAGAGAATGCTGCACTCGTAAATGGCGACGCGACGCTTTTCCATTGCTGACGATAGGAAGCCTGCGCCCTCATATCCAATCCTAACCCTGTTCGGGCTGGATTCATCAACAAAGGGGTCATTCTGAACTGAGAGAAATGAGGGTCCTGCGCGAATATCGCATTACATCCCAAAGCGATGGTGATGATAATTAAGATCTTTCTCATGTTCTATCGAATTAATGTCAGATTTCCAGAGAACAATTGATGTTCTGCGCTATTAGACAACAAAATATCCAATGTGTAAACAAACACTTGGCTATCCAACGGTTTCCCTTTAAAGGTTCCGTCCCATGCATCTTCTGATTTTACTCCTTCAAAAATCACTTCTCCCCAACGATCAAACACCTTCAAACTCATCTCTACCACACATTCCTGTTTTACTTTGATCCTGAAATAGGAATTCAACGCATCCCCATTGGGAGAAAAAGCAGTGGGAATGAATACTTCACCACATGCTTCCAAAACAGTCACAGTGACCTGATCGGTAGACGTGCAGCTATTCGCATCTATTAACGTAACCGTATAGGTGGTCGTTGAACTGGGAGCAACGATTGTGGAATTGATATCACCATTTTCCCAAGTCATCGTGCCTGTTCCAGTAGCTGTAAGAATAACTGTATCACCTGCTTCTATAAGCAGATCAGGTCCGGCATCAACTGCTGCTGCAGAAGGAACAGGATCAATTGCTACGTCGAATGATGAAGAAGTACATGCTGTAGACTGGTCAGTAACAGTAATGGAATACGTTTGAGAAGGATCAAGACCCGTAAGATTGTATGTGCCAATTGGAACAGCCGTTCCATTTACCGAAAACTGATAACCTGTCCCAGTAGGAGAAGTAATCTGAATTGCACCAAAAGGGTCGAGGCAGGTTGGCTGGGATGTAATACTTGCAACAGGAGCTGCCGGACCCGCCGGCAATGGATCTACAACAAGTACAGTCGGAGCGGACACACATGAGGTAGAAACTTCCTGAACAGTCACATTGTAAGAACCCGGAGCTAAAGAACTAAATGTTGTTGAGGCTTGATAAGTAGTTCCATTCACACTATAGGTGTACGAAGCACCTGTAGGCGAAGTAACTACGATAGTCCCCGTTGGCAATGTACAAGTTGGCTGAACCGTTACTGAAGCTGTTGGAGCAGCCGGACCTGTCGGAAGAGCATCAACCACCACATTACCTGATGGGGGGGAAACACAACCAGCTGCATTCGTCACTGTAAAAGTATAGGTAGTACCGGGAGTAAGTCCTGAGTATGTTGCACTTGTTCCTGAACCCGTCTGAGTTGTTGCGCCCGGAGTTGCTGTAAGTGTCCATGTACCGGAAGAAGGTAAACCACTCAATGCCACGCTACCATTTGGTGTAGCGCAATCTGGTTGGGTAATCGTTCCAATAGTTGGAGCCGACGGAGTGACCGGTTGCGCATTGAGAACGGCTCCTGCAGAGGCAGACGAGACACATCCCGACGCATCCTCCACAATAAACGTATACGTTGTAGAGGCTGCCAAAGATGAAACGGTAGTTGTGGTTCCCGAACCCGTCACAGTAGTTCCTCCGGGATTTATGGTCAAAGTCCAGTTTCCGGATGGAAGTCCAGACAAGTCAACACTTCCCGTTGATGTAGCACAAGTCGGCTGGTTCACTGCATCAATGATCGGAGCCGACAAAGAGCCTGTAAATGCATTAATCACTACCTGTGCGGAAGTTGCAGAACAGGATCCATTATCTGCAGTAATCGTATAGGTTCCGGCTGAGGCTGTTACTGTATTTGTAGAGAAGGTTACCCCAGTTGAAGGCGAACAGGTATAAGTCAAGGAAGCACTGTAATTGGTAATCGTAAATGAACCCGTTGTCACTGTACAAGTTGGTTGTACAATACTACCTATTAGAGGTGTAGCAGGAACAGAAGGTGCGGCATTTACTGTAGCAGAAAGAGAAGCCGATGAAGTACAAGTTCCATTACTCGCTGTCACTGTATAAGTGCCTTGAGGAGCAGTGATCGTGTTCCCAGAAACAGTTACTCCGGTAGACGGCGACACCGAATAGGTGTTGGATGGATTGTAATTTGTAATTGTAAAACTTCCCGTATTGATGGTACAATTCGGTTGGGTAACTGAACTCAACGTTGGAGTTGCAGGCACCGTAGGTGCAGGGTTTATAACAACTGCAGCAGATGTGGCAGAGCACGTTCCATTAGAGGCAGTAATTGTATAAGTTCCGGCAGGAGCCGTAACTGTATTGGTAGAGAAAGTCACCCCAGTTGAAGGCGAACAGGTATAAGTCAAGGAACCACTGTAATTGGTAATCGTAAACGAACCCGTTGTTGCTGTACAAGATGGTTGTACAATACTACCTATTAGAGGTGTAGCAGGAACAGAAGGTGCGGCATTTACTGTAGCAGA
>CAIYQV010000286.1 GCA_903928365.1 uncultured Flavobacteriia bacterium | reverse complement strand
ATTCTCACATGCCGTTTTATCCAACTCCTTTTTAAAGGGGTCCCAGTAATACTCATTCTTTTTCGAAGGGTTACGCGTCAAGATGCGCACCGAAACATTCTTTTGTTCAAGAGTTCGCTTCAGATATTGACCGATCAGACCCGTACCACCGGCAATCAAGATAGTTTGTTCAGAGATGTTCATACAACAGCAACAAATGAAATGAAATGCTGTTTACTAAAGATGAAATTAACGCTGTTTTAACTCAGTTTATCTGTGAGAATACGCATTTCGATGACCGGGGAAATACGCTCATAAAGGATATTGTAGACGGCTTCTACGATTGGCATTTCCACTTGAAATTTCTTATTGATCTCCATGACACATTTGGTGGCATAGTATCCCTCTGCGATCATATCCATTTCGAGTTGCGCTGTTTTTACAGAATACCCTTTTCCGATCATAAACCCAAACGTTCGATTTCGCGAAAATTTTGAGTAAGCTGTAACCAAGAGATCACCCAGATAAGCACTTGATTTCACATCTCGGTGAATGGGGCTTACTTCATCAATAAAATTCTCTATTTCCTGAATCGCATTAGCAATAAGAACCGATTGAAAGTTATCGCCGTAACCCAAGCCTGCACAAATACCGGATGCCAAGGCATACACATTCTTAAGAACCGCTGAAAGTTCCGTTCCAAAGAGGTCATCCGATACCGTCGTTTTGATATAGCGGCAAGAAAGTAATCTGGCCATTTCCTCAGCACGTCCTTCATCCTGGCCGGCTATGGTTAAATAAGACAAACGCTCCAGCGCTACCTCCTCTGCATGACAAGGACCGCAAATGATTCCGATGTTATCGTAGGGCGTACCGAATGTTTTATGAATAAAACGAGCTGGAATCGCATTGTACTCCGGGACAATTCCTTTCACGGCGGAGAAAACCACTTTATCTTTCAATAACTCCTTTGGAAAATGTTCAAAGATACTTGTAAGGAACGCAGAAGGTGCTGCGATGATCACAATCGATGCCGGACGTATAATCTCTTCCAGGTCTGTGCTTACATTGATCTTATTCAGATCAAATTCTACGGATTGAAGGTAATTCGGATTGTGACGGTATTTCAGGATATGTGCCACGGCCCCTTCGTTTCGCATCCACCAGTTGACGGAAGGTAAGTTATTGCACAGAATCTTCACCAGTGCAGTTGCCCAGCTTCCACCGCCAATAACGGCAATCCTAGGGGATGTATCCTCAGACATGAGCGACAAATGTATCAATTTTTAGTATTTCAGGAACGAGATTGGCAGATATCAGATGATTTCCAAAGCAGAATCGTAAGGTCGGTCACTATTTTAGCTGATATCAATCATAAAATTTCATGCATTTTCCTCATAGGTTAAATAGCCAACATAGAAGATCTTTGCTTAAAACGAATTAGTATGGAAACACTATCAAATTCAAGTGGATTAGAAAAGAATAAGTTCTCCGGAGTAGAGTTCAATCGTTTTGGAATTATATGTGTGATCATTACAGTTGTCGGATGCTTGGGGGGCATCACCATAGGACTTGGAGCTATTCAAAACACAGCTGCACTCATTGCGGTGGTTTTACCCACCATGCTTACTTTAAGTCTGCTGATTGCAGTTGCGCCAATGAAACAAATTCTTTATGCTTCCTCAATTAGCGTGTTGATCGATATCGTACTCATAGTATATTACCTTTTCAACTAAACAACACGCCAATAAGAAAGAAGGCTCGGGAAACCGGGCCTTTTATTTTTTCGGAAGTATGATTTTAAAAGTAGTTCCCGTCATCAAATTGGATTCAAAGGAGATCCTTCCTCGGTGATTTTCAATGATTTGTTTCACCATGGCTAATCCCAGACCCGAACCACTTGATTTGGTTGTAAAGTGTGGAACGAAAATCATTTCTTGTTCTTCTTTAGGTATTCCACTGCCTGTATCAGCAATACTGACCTCAACATGATGATTTTCTACGATTAAAGAAATTTGAATTTGAAAAATCCGCTCTGTTGTAATGGCCTGTACTGCATTCTTTATGAGGTTATTGAAAACACGAATGATCTGGTCTTTGTCTGCCTGGATATATACTCCTTCGGAAGGATGGATAAAAGAGATGCCACCTTGTGAGGTTTCTTCAAAAACGGCGACAACCTTTTCGATCAGATCTATCAAGTCCACTTTGGTTTCATTTGGAAGAGGCATTTGAGCGAATTGCGAAAACTCATTGGCAATTCTGGTGAGCGCATCTATTTGCTCAACAAGAGAGGAGGTCACTTTGCTTATCCGTGCCGCATTTTGAGGATCGTTAGGGTCATAACTACGTTCCAATTGCTGGACGCTTAACTTCATGGGAGTCAACGGATTTTTTATTTCATGCGCCACCTGTTTCGCCATTTCTCGCCAAGCACTTTCTCGCTCGCTTCTTGCCAGCTGTGAGGCTGTAAACTCCAATTCTTCCAGTTTGGCATTGTAGGCTGTAACCAACGCCCCGATCTCGTCATCTTTTCCGTAGAAGATCGGTTCATTAAGCGCACCCAATTTTAACCTGGAAACGTTGTCCTTCAAAAGACGCAAAGGAGCTGTGAGCCAGCTTGAAATGAACAATGCAGAAAGAATGGACAGAGCCAGCAAAAGCATGAAAATGTTAATGATCGCTACAAGGAAGTTTTCGATTTGCTCCTCTAATTCTCGTTGTTGACCAAAATACTGCAGGTTCAGGAATCCCAATAGCCTTCCTCGTTTGTTAAAGCATGGCATATAGGCAGAGGCATAGTCTAAAGCACCAATATGTTCCTGTTGAATAAACCTGCTTTTATTTTGACTTTGCAGAGCGTACATCGCTTTACGATTCATTTGGTCTCCGACAAGTCCAAGTTTGTAGATCTTTGGTCTGGAAGAAGCGATCATAAAGCCATGCACATCATACAGGTTGGCGTCGGCTCGATAAATGCGTGACATTTTTTCGAGTGTTGCTTCCATTAAATTGCCATTTTTTTCAACCGATAAATTGTCCCGGTAACGGATCTTGTTACTTATTTCAAGCGTCATTGACCGCAGTTTATCTACGATCATATCCGTAGAAAAAACATCGTATTGTCTTCTTACAAAGGCACCGCTTCCCCATCCAAAAGCGATCAATGATACGAACACGATGCCCGTGAGAATAACTTGTATTCTCACGGATAGTGAAAGTGAACGTTTAAGAACGGGTAATTGCTTGAAACGAAAGAATCGATGGATAAAGAAACATCCGAAAAACAGGATCAAGTATGAAAAAGAGCTGATAAAAGATAAAAGCGTCGATTCCTCGGAGGATAAAATAATGACATCATCCCCATCCGTTTCCAGAATATAATGTGCATATCCATCGTGATGACGGTAGTTACTGTCACCCTTTCTCCATTTATTAACCGTATTTTGCCTGAACGGGTAAGTGAATCCGCCATAACTGATCACGAGCCTGTTTTTGTGGTATTTCGCGATGGAGTAATCTTCAAGGTATTGCAATGCATCTGCATTTCCTGAGATTAAAAGTCTTGGAAATCCAATCTCTTCCGGTATTTTTTTGGATCGTAGCGTGGCGACAAGTGTGCGTATTTCATTGGAATTGGATCGTAATTCCTGCTTGATGAGGTAGGCGTATTGCTCGGTGTGATCACTGATGAAATACACATGGCTGTCGATCGCCGATACTTGCCCATGCTTTTCAATGATGTCACTTAATTTCTGGTATTGATCTTCTTCCAGATCTTCTCCCTCTGACATTAATGCCAAACCGGTACTGTCGAACAAATAAAAATCCAATTCATACCGCTCCCAAAAACCGTTGAAGATCCTTCTTTCCAATCCGTCTTCAAATTCAGATGAGGAGAGGTTGAGTCCTTCTTCTTTTCGAATACGTGTTAGGACAGGATCGGTGATGATCTTCGAAGCGATCTTCGGGTATTCCAACTCCGTGACAATGTTGTGTTCTGTGGCAAGTTTTCGGGCATAAAGTTCCTGGTTCGTTCGTTCCCTGTGTCCGTTGAAAAGCATAAAAAGAACCGTTATACTCAGTGTTCCGGCAGAAAGAATCATGACAGATAATCCAAGTGGGGTGTCTTTTTTTCGAATGCTTGCACTGTAAATAACCGGAAACAGAAATAGGCAAAAGGCCAGTTCGGGAAACACGGTTTCTTTTTCAATTAGAAGAATCCACCCAATTAAAAGCGTCAAAACTGCACCTGCAAAAAGAAAGCCAGCTCCCAGAGAGAAAGCCGCTTTCAACCAACCATGTATGGATGTAACGACCAATCGGTAAAGAACATAGAGTAACAAACCAATACTGAAAACGGCTAAGATGGTGTAACCATTAAGTGAGAAAAGTCTGTCAATGGATAATGGAATAGATGAGTTTTCTACTAGCCCCTCTGTCACATCGCGAATCAGAAGCCAAAATAATATGGAGCCAAAAAGCGGAAGATAGGCTAGCTATTTAGGTACTATAGAACTCCTCAATGTTAGTTCCAGTATTAAGATCAAGGTGCAGATAACTAGTACGTTTGTTAAGTACTCGTAGAAATTCGGAAACCATTTATT
>CAIYQV010000285.1 GCA_903928365.1 uncultured Flavobacteriia bacterium | reverse complement strand
TATTCCGGTGGGTTACGCGGATGGATTCAAACGAGAGCTGAGTAACGGAAAAGGATCTGTTTTTATTCAAGGAAAAGCATGTCCTGTGATAGGTCGTGTGTGCATGGACATGATTCTGGTCGATGTCGGAAAACTTTCCGTCAAAGAAGGTGATGTGGTGGAGATCATCGGTAAAAACCAGCCTATCGAACAACTTGCTGCCGCGATGGACACCATCCCCTATGAGGTGATGACAGGAATCTCACGCCGGGTACATAGAATTTACACGGAGGAATAAGAATCACTTACCTCCCATCCCTAATTTGAGCATTTTTCCGGGAATCGTTCGGACCAGATCTATCTTTTGTTTCTTCGAAAGGATGCTGATACCTCCTTTAACTTTTCCCGTAATGTGAAGTTGGATCGAATCTCTGTTCATCAGACGAAACATCGAAAGCATCGCACCATCCTCGAGGTGAACATTTAATGGAACTGCCAATGTATCGGTCTCCCTGCCTTTCAATTTCACTTTCTGATCAAGCATCACCGTACCTAAAGTTTGCTCTTCAGCAGTAACCAACACTTTAGATGGCTTCACTTTTAACGAAAACCGATTTGGGTTGTACACCACCGCTTTGACCTGTAATGAAATCTCCCTGCCGTCCATTTTGAGCATTTTCACGCCGTCCATGGAACGCACCTCCGGGTACTTCACAGAAACGCAGGATAACAGTACCAGGCCCGTTAATACAATCCCTAAAACCGATCTCATTGATTCGCCATTAATTCCGTGTAATATTTATAGAAATAGGGAATTGTTTCGATTCCGCGGTAATAGTTGAATAACCCATAATGCTCATTTGGAGAATGGATAGCATCGCTATCTAGACCAAATCCCATCAATAGCGTTTTCAATCCCAGTTCTTTTTCGAACATAGCTACGATCGGAATACTACCACCACTTCTAACAGGAATGGCAGGTTTTCCAAATGTTTGCTCATACGCTTTAGAAGCTGCTTTGTAGGCGATGGAATCTATTGGAGTAACAACAGCCTCACCTCCATGATGCGGTGTCACTTTTACACGCACTCCTTTCGGTGCAATGGAATTAAAATGCTTAGTAAATAGTTCGGTGATCTCATCCGAGACCTGATTGGGAACCAAACGCATCGATATCTTTGCATAAGCCTTAGACGGGATGACTGTTTTTGCCCCTTCTCCCGTATATCCTCCCCAGATTCCATTCACATCCAGGGTTGGACGGATCGAACCGCGCTCAGGAGTCGAATAGCCTGTTTCTCCGTGAACATCTGTAAGATCCAACGCTTTGCAGTAAGCGTCATGTGAGAAAGGTGCTTTAGCCATTTCCGCACGCTCCTCCTTAGATAATTCCTCTACTTTGTCATAAAAACCCGGAATGGTAATGTGATTATTTTCATCATGTAACGAGGAGATCATTTGAGCAAGAATATTGATGGGATTCGCCACACAACCGCCATACAATCCAGAATGCAAGTCTCTGTTTGGTCCGGTAACCTCCACCTCCAGGTAGCTCAAACCTCTCAAACCTGTCGTAATGGAAGGACAGTCATTCGCGATCATTCCCGTATCTGAAACAAGGATGATATCCGCTTTCAAGCGCTCTTTATTCTGAGTCACGAAGATGGCCAGGTTTTCACTTCCTACCTCTTCTTCCCCTTCGATCATTAACTTCACATTACACGGCAATTCGTTGGATTTGAGAAGGGCCTCTACCGCCTTCACATGCATGAACATCTGCCCTTTGTCGTCACATGCGCCTCTCGCGAAAATGGCTCCCTCTGGATGTATTTCCGTTTTCTTGACCACAGGCTCAAATGGAGGGGCATGCCAAAGATCGATTGGATCCGCTGGTTGCACATCGTAATGACCATAAACCAAAACCGTTGGCAATTTATCAGAAAGGATCTTTTCTCCATATACCACAGGATAACCCGCTGTCTGACACACTTCTACCTTATCCAAACCTATGAATTTCAAGTGTTCTGCGATATGATCCGCTGTACGATTCACATCGTTTGAATAGGCAGGATCAGCAGAAACAGAAGGAATTCTCAACAGGTCGAGCAGTTCGTTCAAAAATCGCTCTTTGTTTTCGGAAATATATGCAGCTGTAGCTTTCATTACGATCGTTTTTAATGTGGGTGGTAAAATTGGTAATATTTCAACAAAAAAATAGGAAAATGCTCCTTTTTTGTCGATTTTCGTGCAACTTTTAAAGACTGACTCTAGTCTTAGGAATGTATGAAATCACACATGAAAAAACTCATCCATCTTTCCCTTTTTATACTTATTGCTGTTTTTGGAAACGCACAGATCGTCGTCAACAATGGATTTACTCCAACTCAGCTTGTCACCAACTACTTAGTAGGTAGCGGAGTCACCGTTTCCAACATTACGTTTGTCGGTAACCCGGTTCAGATCGGATATTTCGATGGAACAGGCTCGAACATCGGTTTGACTTCAGGGGTAGTGATGTCATCAGGCTATATCACTGACATCGTGCCACCAAACCAACCGAATACAGGTCAATTTGGCTTACCGGGAGATCCGGACCTTTTGGCTACAGCGCAGTCTGTGAGTTCCAATCCGTCGGCGGGATCAATATCCAGCACGAATGATGCAGCCATTCTTGAGTTTGATTTTATTCCTTCTGGCGACAGCGTAAATTTCAACTTCGTCTTTGCGTCCGAAGAGTACCTTACATACGTGAATACGGTTTTCAATGATGCCTTCGGGTTCTACCTGACTGGTCCAAACCCCGCAGGCGGATCCTATTCAGTTCAAAACCTGGCCCTGGTTCCAGGAACAACCGAACCTATTACCATTTCCACCATCCATCCAGGGTTGCAT
>CAIYQV010000284.1 GCA_903928365.1 uncultured Flavobacteriia bacterium | reverse complement strand
ATTTCAATTCTCGACCTAATTACGATTCGTTAAAACCAAGTCTTGATTATCTCAAAAAAGACCTGATGCAACTGATCAACACCTTCCAATGGAAGTAGAAACAACATCTTTCTACCTTAGTATCGGAAGTAATCTCGGTGACAGATTAACACATCTTAAGAACGGAATCAATGATTTAATAGCCGCACAGTGCGAGATCGTTCTTTGTTCTTCCATTTATGAGACTGCAGCCATCGGTATGGGAGACGCACCCGCTTTTTACAATGCTTGTCTGTTTGGCAGAACTTCACTAGACGCTTCGACATTCATGACCCAACTTTTGGAGATCGAACAAAAAAATGGGCGCGACAGAAGTCTAATTGGAATCAATTCAAGAACACTGGATCTGGATATTCTGTTTTTTGAGAATCAAGTATTCCATTCCGACCATTTGAATCTTCCCCATCCTCGCTATCGCGAACGAAAATTCGTCTTATTACCGCTATTGGAAATTGCACCAGAGTTAATTGATCCTGAAGAATTGAAACCTGTTTGCGAATACCTCGTACAAGCGCACGATGATTCTGAAGTCAAAAAGCTTGAAATAAGTCTGTTTCCTTAAGATTTTGCAGGACTTTAACTTCTGTCATAAAATAATTGTTTAATATTGCCGAGCAAATTGGTAAAATTTAATTCTTCGATAATGAAAAAACAAAGCCTTAAAGGGATTGCTTTGATCGCAGCAGCAAGTTATCTTGTATCTAGTTGTGACCTTTTAAAAGACCTTGAGTACCGAGTAACACCTAGCCCACTAGAAATGCATGGTGATTCAGTGAAAGTTCATGTAGATGTAACTTTCCCTCCCAAAGGAATTCGTAAAAAAGTCAGTGCCGAGATCACTCCAATGTTGGGTGACATGGCTCTTAAAACTGTTACTGTCCAAGGAGAAAAAGTAACTGGAAATGGTTCAGTGATCAACTTCAAAGGAGGAGGTAATTTCTCTTATGAAGATTTAGTAGCATATAAACCAGAGATGGAAGTAACTGAATTGAAAGTTACAGGTAAAGTATTCAAAGGCAAAAAAGAAAAACCAGGAATTTTCCAGGACAAGAAAATTGCTGATGGTACGATCATCACTCCGTTCCTTGTAAATAAGGATTACAAAGTGATCATGGAGAAAGATCAGTTCACACGTGTTACAGAACAAACGTTCATGGCTCAAATCAATTATGAGCGTGGAAAATCTGAAGTTCGTGCAGGTGAGTTGAAAGATAAAGATATCGTTGCTTTGACAAACTGGTTGAAAGCAGCTCAAACAAATCCTAAAATTGCTATTAAAGCAATCAACATTACAGGATATGCTTCACCAGAAGGAGAAGAGAACAAAAACAACACCCTTTCTACTGACCGTGCAGAGGCAGCAAAAACAGCAACAATCAATCTTGCTAAAGCGGTTAAAAATGCAACAGCTGAGACTGTTTCATTTAGTTTGAATGGACGTGGAGAAGACTACGAAGGTTTCAAAAGAGAGCTTCAGGGTTCTAAAATGAATGAAGACGAAAAGAATTTGGTAATCCGAGTTCTTGAAATGCATTCTGATCCTGTTACTCGTGAAACTGAAATGCGTAACATGGGTAAAACATTCAAATATTTGGATGAAAACATCTTCCCTAAACTTCGTCGTGCTGAGATCTCTATCGTTTATGATCTAACAGGGTATACAGATGAAGAGTTGAAAACACTTTCTACTACAAAACCTGATTCTTTGAAAGTAGAGGAATTGCTTTTCGCTGCTACTTTGACTAATGACCTGAACACAAAACTTCAGATCTACACTGCTGCTCAGAACAAATATCCTGAGGATGCGCGTGTTCACAACAACGTAGGAGGAGTTCTTTACATGCAAAATAAAGCAGCTGACGCGAAGAATCACTTCGAAAAAGCAAATGCACTTGCTGATAACGCAATTCACAAAAACAACCTTGGTGCATGCGCTGGTGTTGCTGGTGACCGTGCTAAAGCAAGACAATTGTTCACACAAGCTAAAGGTGCAGGTAATGAAGTAGGATACAACATGGGAATCCTTATGATCATGGCAGGTAAATACCCTGAAGCAGTGTCTAGCTTTGGTGGTGATGCATCCTACAATAAAGCACTTGCTGAAATCCTGAACAATTCAGTTGATAACGCATTGAAAACACTAGACAAATCAGCAGATAAAGAAACTGCTCAAGGTTTCTACCTTAAAGCTGTAGCTTCTGCTCGCCAAAACAATGTTGACGCAACGGTGAGCAACTTGAAAAATGCTTTCAGCAAAGATGCTTCTTTGAAAGCTAAAGCAGCAAAAGACAGAGAGTTCTTGAAATTCGCAGAGAACGCGACTTTCTCAGGAGCTGTTAAATAATACGAAGAATAGATTTTGGAGAAGCCTGCCTTGTGCAGGCTTTTCTTTTTTATGGACTTTGCCAAACGTTCTTTAACGAACTACAACATGGTAACATGTCTGCCACATCTCATAGGTAACCCAGCACTTACCCGCACCCCGCATCTCATAAAGCGTTTCAGCTAAAACATCTTTCAGGTGTAATTTCTCCGCTTCAGTTAAAATACTGTCTGTAAAAAACTGTTTGTATGAGATATCGAAACTTGTTCCGTGCAAATGTGAACTTTTCGTAATAGCATTTCGGTTTCGTTTCTTCAAACGTTTAATTGATTTCGTTGTGCGAAGAATAGAGGTAAGCGTAAATCGGGTACATTGTAAATTGGTGTTCTCCAGTTTCCGCTGAAATCTAAAACCCAATTCATCTATGAAACTTCGCGCATCCGGAGTAAGAAATGGAAAACTGTAATACATCGTATCTAGCACAAAATACTCATTGCCTTCCACCTTCGTCAATTTTCCCTGGTTCACATACTTCACGATATCCTTTCCTGACTTCATGTATCCTCCAGGTCCATTTCGAAATGATTCTCCAATATAATAGATGGCTTTATCATTCATTAATAAGGAATGATCGATCACCTCAAAACAGACCTTTGGCTCAAACCGCTGACGCTGTTGCTGAAGTTTGTTAACTAATCTGCGATAAACACGTGGTGAACTCTCAGGGAACGCGCTCCATATACCCACAGACAATGCAAGAATTCCAGACAAGCCGGCTACTATGACGATCCTTTTCTTTTTCAAACCAGAAATGCGGTGCAAAAATAATGATTTGCCTTGCGCTGGTGACTATTCTTTCATTCGTTCACGCCAGTAATTAAACAGATATTCTTGTTCAGACTGACCGGGAGTGGGTGTAATTGAAAAAGGGATCTTTAAATGAACCAGATCCATCAGTGTTGAATACCCCGACCGGGAAACAATTTTTGAAGCATTCAGAATCAGTTGGTCGCAATATTTCCAGTCAGATGCAGGGATGATTTTTATGTTGGATTCAAATTTTAATTCGGAAAGTTCAGTAGAAATAATCATCGTCACTTCTTGATTTGCGAAAAACCTTTCTTGTTCCCTTGCAAACTTCATCGCAAAGGCTTTTGGCCCACTAACGATAATCACAGTTCCACCGCTTGCATTCGTTCTTTCCGGATATAATTGAAATCGGGAGAGTATTCCCACATGCGTGGTTAAAAGCGTTTTATCAGACCTGCTTAATTTACCCGCATAATTCAATTGCTTATCATCTGCTATCCAAACCTCATTAAATCGACGGATCCAATTTGAATGCAAGCGCTGAGCTAAACCTTCATACCAACGGAGTGGCAGATGAACTTGATGCGTAAGAAAAATGGAGTGTGTCGAATTGGAACGAAACCCATAACGATGATCCGAAATAACGAGGTCAATCTGGTAATCCGAACAAAACCGTTCCACTTCATTTCTTTCACGTTTCCAACGTTGGGTCAATTGAGGAAGCTGTTTCAATAAACTCCAACGAAAATCAGTATGCTCAGCAAATTCAAAAGGGTATCCATCATGCTTTAGCTCAATTATTTCAGGACAATATTGCTTCAGAATGTTCAATTGGATCTGATCACCTGCAACGAATACCGTATTGTCGTTCTTGAGAAAAAGATCTATCAGCGGAATACAGCGTGCGACATGTCCCATACCCCAGTTCAAAGGTGATAAAAGAATTCTCTTTGCCCGTATGTCCGAAGGAAGCATACAGCGAAAATAACCTTTTAAGAAGGATTTAGAAAATTTGGTGACGAACCACCTTCACTGAACCATCAGCCTCCGTTACTTTCACAAAATAAGTTCCTGAAACGCCTGTAAAATCAGCTATTGAAATCAAATTTACCCCTTCAGTAACAATGACGTATTTTGTGAGAAGCGATTTACCATGTGCATCAGAAATTTGAATTTCGACCTCTTCATCTCCGGATAAAGAAGAATACATGATGGTAAACTCTTTTCCTGAAGGATTAGGTAGCGTAACTAATTCCACTTCTTTCGAATTACAAATTACGGAAACAGGTTCAAATTCCGTTTCCTGACCATCAACATCCACCTGGATCAATCTATAGTAGGCAATACCAGATTCAATTCGGTCGTTAAATTCATAAGCCAAGGTTTCCATAGAATTCCCTGCGGCAGAAAGCACACCGGCAACATTCCAATCGGTTCCATCAATCGATCTTTCGATCGTAAAATAGGCTGAGTTACTCTCCGTAGCTGTAGACCATTTAACCAAAACTGCACCTTCCTGACATGAAACTTCAAATGATGTTAGACCAACTGGCAACGGTTGATTAGAAGGCGATTTCCCAATAGCGTGTTCACTAAATGAAGTATACCCAAGTCGCTCTGCATAACCATTGCCACTATTGTAAATTCTACCTGCAGAGTTATTAGAAGGAATTGACGTAGTTGAGAAAAATGTATTCCAATCGGCATAATCAGTGGATCCGTCGTTTCGTTTCACTGCACAAAAGGTATTATCATCGGCGGTGGTTAATCCTGTACCATTCACGTAGAGTCGAACTCCATAAGTGCCGCCAGATGGCGAACTATTGGGAACGAGCGACCAAACGGTATTTCCTATAACATCAGTAAGTGTAGTTCCTTCCTGAGTGCTAGTTATTCTGGAATCCACATTGTTTCCTGATTCAGCAACGGAACGGACCGACGCATCAATATAGCTCAATCCTGCGAGCCCATTATTTATCAAATCAGCTCTTCTGTATCCGGAAGTCGTTGACGACAATCCAACAGGCATCTCATAGGAAGAGGTATTGGAAGTAATGTAACGACGGTAGGTTCCAAAGATAAAACTCGAACTTCCGGAACTATGGGTAAGATCACTTGCGGATGTAGATGTATGGATTAGCTTATATGCATCGGTCTGAATCCTCCCACTTGTTAAAGTCAGTATCCCCGCAACTGTAAAATCATTCCCAAGTTTCTTCAATCCACCACCTGAAACAGTAAAATTACTGCAGGAAGCGATCCCATTCACTTTTTGCTGTGTTGCTCCCGAATACTCGATAGTACTTCCTGATTGAAAATCCCAGGTGTTGTTGGTTGAACTGTATCCATTCCATGTTATATCATTGAGCGTTGCTGAAATAGTGTCTACACTTCCAGAAATTATAAGTTTACCACCATTTTCTATTCGTAAGGTATTTCCTGCCGCACCGCTAGATCCAGTTTCGATGTAACGGCATTTGACCGTACCACCATTTTTTATGATCAGTGATGTAGTTCTTGCAGATGCTCCCGAATTATTGTTTAAAGAGTAATATGCTCCATCAATATCAAGCGTGCCATGGATGGTGTATGTCCCACCCAAAGGAGAGGAATCTCCTCCATTCGTGCCATCGATTGCGACATTACATGCCACAGCACCGGGCCCATAACATTTTATAGTTTTACCTGAATTTACCGTAACATCAAAATTTGAAGACGCTCCGGCATCATTATACATTACAGTACCTGAAGCACTACTCCAGGTGAGATTAATATTCATGTCAACAACTACGTTTGTGTTGGATGAATTACTTAAAGTGTTGTCTTTTCTTAATCTCGCAGCTGTAAACGTACCCGTCCCAGATATTGTACACGTCGTCCCTCCTGCAATAT
>CAIYQV010000283.1 GCA_903928365.1 uncultured Flavobacteriia bacterium | reverse complement strand
GACATTTAAAAATATATCTTTGGTTCATGTTTATTTTATGTTCGGCTCCGAAAAATTTCCAGTAGGACGGCTTGCACTTAAAGACCGTAAAATTTTCTTTGAATATACGCCTGAGTTTATTGCAAAAAAATATGAGCTGTCTCCTTTTAAATTACCGCTAAAACCAGGAGTAATTGCTTGTGAAGATAACGTTTTCGAAGGTTTGTTTGGAATTTTTAATGACAGCCTTCCAGATGGATGGGGAAGACTTCTTCTTGATCGAAAACTAATGAAATTAGGACTAAATCCTGGAAGCCTTTCCCCCCTTGATCGTCTGTGTTATGTGGGGGCTCATGGTATGGGAGCTCTAGTTTATGAGCCAGAGATTGAAGAGCATATAGCATCTCATCACACAGATTTTGACAAAATTTACGAGGAGATCGTGCATTTCCAAGAAAATGATGATGACCATTTTATAGATGATTTACTGAATCTTGGTGGATCTTCTGCGGGCGCACGCCCTAAAATTCTTATACGCATTGAAAAAGAAGAATGGCTCGTTAAATTTCGTTCCTCTCATGACCCCAAAGACATTGGTGCAATTGAATACGCTTATCATTTGATGGCAAAAGAGGCTAATCTTGACGTTCCTGATGCTAAGCTTTTCCCTGCTAAAAAGGGCTCGGGGTATTTTGGTGTGAAGCGCTTCGATCATTTCGGTAGCAATAGAATGCATATGCACACAATGAGCGGATTACTGCATGCCGACCATCGTTCTCCTAGCCTAGATTACGAAACAATTATGAAAGCCACACTATGGTTGACAAAGGATGTTCGTCAAAGTGAAAAGCAATTCAGGGTGGCTGTTTTTAATGTGTTGAGTCACAATCGAGACGATCATGCGAAAAACTTTTCTTTTCTGATGGATCAATTCGGTGCTTGGTCTGTCTCACCTGCTTATGACCTTACTTTTTCTTCAGGACCAGGTGGAGAACATTGCAGTACAGTAATGGGTGAAGGGAAAAATCCTACGTTTGCAAATCTGCTTAAACTTGCGGAAACAAGTGGAATACCTAAACAAAAATCTTTGCAGATTATTGATGAGGTGCAATCAGCGATATCAAAATGGAAAACCTTCGCAAAGGATGCTGGTGTTAGTGAATCATCACAAAAAATGATTCAAACAGCTATTGATTAAGTGAATGGCTAATGAACATTAGGACGATATATTATTTGATTTTCTTAACTACGAAATTGTTTAACAAATGAGAAGTTATCAAGTGTCATTTTTCATATTTTGCTAAATGCGCACTGATGCGGAGCGCAAAGTGCGCTACACTTTTTACACCGCTATGTTGCCTACGGCGTTTGTTCATGACAACAAGAATGCAAAGATAGCAATTTTTTGATTTTTACTGGACGGCTGGACGGATAAGCGTCCAAGTGGACGGATAGGTGGACGGATAAAAGAGACTAAAAACCGCAGTTTTCCTATAGGGTGGACGGCTGGACGGCAAAAATGACATTTTATGGGGCCTCAGAAAAAATATTTGTATTGTACCTTTTCCATATTTCTTCAAGTTTTCAAATTGAATGTCGGCGGCGTAAAATACACTACATTTTAGAATGCTTCAAAATAGCTTGGGTGGCCTTCTCGACAGAATCCCTAACAGGATCAATGTTCAAACGGGCATAAACTGCTGTGGATTGAGCACTTTTGTGCCCCAATGATTGACCTATCATAAAACTGTTGGCTCCTGTGATCGCTTGCCAGCTTCCTAATGTTCTTCTTAGATCATGAATTCTTAAATCTTTAATTCCTG
The DNA here is from genome assembly GCA_903928365.1 of uncultured Flavobacteriia bacterium. GTDB lineage: Bacteria > Bacteroidota > Bacteroidia > Flavobacteriales_D > Crocinitomicaceae > M0103. Next base: position 581 of record CAIYQV010000283.1, on the reverse strand, counting down.
CTCGTTCCAATATTCTTTTCCAGCCAGATTTAGGTTCCACAAGATGTCCTGATTTCCCTGTTCCTTCAAAGACCCATTTTTTTTGACCATATTTTTCAGCACGGCATTTTAAAATATCAATGACTGTTCCAATCAAATGAACACGCAAGGAATCACCATTTTTAGTTTCAGGCACTAACCATTCCCGTCGGTCAAAATGCACATCTTCCCAACGCATAGCAAGAACGTTAGATTTTCTAGCTCCAGTAAAGAGAGAAATGTAGATATACTCACGAATGGCTTCATTTTCCTCCATATCCAAACTTTCGAAGAAACGAGGCAATTCATCTGGATGAAGAAACCTATCTCTTGATTTCTCCTTGAATTTCTTTATTCCTTGTGTTGGATTAGCTCCTTCCCAACCCCACCCTATCGCTTTATTGTAAATCACCTTGATCCTTTCAAGCAGACGATTAGCCTGATAAAGACCGCTTTCTTTTCTGATTTTTTCGTGAAGCAATTGAATTTCTTGCTTAGAAATATCAGACACCTTTCTTTTAAACCAATGTTTTAAAAATCTATTAACTTCTCTTTCATCGTAT
>CAIYQV010000282.1 GCA_903928365.1 uncultured Flavobacteriia bacterium | reverse complement strand
CGGAAACCATTGTGGATATACATTTGCTTGTCTTGATCGAACTCATAGGAAGGTCTGCGAGTGGTTGTGAATGTACCAACGTGACCATAATTAAACATATTGTATTTATGATTTGGATCGTATACATCATCTTTTGTTTTCGAATAATCCAACATCAATGAATAGACGAATGACTTCAGTTTAGAAGCACTACCCTCCTGGTCATTTGTGAATCGTTGTGTCAAACGACCAAAAACCCTCCAGTCAAGAGATTTCGTGTAACCGAAATTCGCAAAGTTGAGAAGTGATCCAGTATAAGAATATGCGTTTCCTGCACTGTAGTTCATAGATCCACCAAAAGTAAGGTTGGTTGATGGCCCCGTGTTTACATCAATCTTAGCTTGACCTGAAACAGTCGTATTACGAGCATTCATTCTCCAAGCTACTTTTTCGAAATCTGAAGCCTCAGTTGGGTTTCCGTCTTCGTCAACTGGATTATGAAGGAAAGAAGCATTATTAAATGTACCCTGACCTGTGGATGTCGGACGAAGTGGATTCGCCAACAATTCATCTCTCACGGATTTCTTAACTCGATAAGAACCTCCAGCCAACGGACGACCATCCAACTGATCCGTAACGTTACCTGAAACAAGGAATCCAAGACGAGGTTTTACCTTCGCCCCTGTAGAATCTTTTTGCATCCAAAGTGGACCAGAGAACATCCCTTCCAAAAGGTTGTATCCGTATTTATCTAAACCAAATACTTTTCCATCGTATCCATCCGGATCGTTTCCTTTAATATAGATACCTGAGGTCACGCCTTCTACCGAACCAAAATATTGCGCAGATGGACCTCTTGTAGTAACAGAGATAATACCACCCGTTACGTCACCATAATTAGCAGGTAAACCACCTGTAATGACGGAAACCTCTTCAATTGCTGACTTAGGAAGGTTAGAAGAACCTCGGACCTTGATACCATCAATGAAAAAATAAGTCGCATCTGAACGTGAACCACGGACCGAGATCTCACCTGTTCCTTCATCACTGTTTACACCACCTACAGTTTGAGCTACACCAGCCGCTGAACGAACAGGGAGTCGAGAGATGTCTTCTCTTGTCACTGTTGCTCCAGAGGCACCACCATCTTTATCGATCAATGGCACTTTATAGGCAACCACACGAACTTCCTGGATCTCTTTCGCTTCTTTCGCTTTGGTAATGGCCAAATCATCAAGGAAGGTAATGTTATCTGATGAAACAATTACACCAGTTTGACGGAACGGCTGATAACCTTCCGGCTCATTGCGTACTTCCACATCATAAGACCCAGCGCCAACAGAGTTGATCTGGAACTTACCATCAAAATCCGTAGTTGCCCCCCCTTTCACGTTTCCATTCTGGAAGAGGATCACCTTACAGAAAGGGATCGGCTGTTTGTTGTCACCGTCCATAACAGTACCTTTGATCGTTCCCAAACCTGTCTGAGAAAAACCATAAGCACTTGTCAACAAGACACTTACCAATAATAAGTTAAGTTTTCGTAACATAAGTACAGTTTAAAGTTCAAACTTTCTTTATCCAAGAAAGCTTGTAAATATAGAAAAAATCATACGGATAGAATTCCTGTTAAAAAAAATTAAATTGAATTTCCATTAACTTTCCTTAACAAAGGTAGGACCTTGTCATCATCAAAAAAACTGTCGTAGATCAATTTTAACAGAAAGTATACAGGTCTAAAATCACAACAATAAATTCCGTTATTTTGCAAATATGCCGTTCATTCAGGAATCGAAGCAACTCATACATTCAATGGTACATTTCATTCACTACGATGACTTTGAACCATCTGTTTATTTTGATCTTTTAACTCCGGAAGAACAAGAAAGATTTTTTAGTTTTTCGAGTGAACATAGAAAAAGAGAATTTGTCGCAACGCGCTACCTGCGTCATCAGCTTTTTGGCTTCTCGCATATACATTACGATCCACAAGGGGCACCCTTCATTAAAGACGAAGGATACATTTCCATAAGTCATACGG
>CAIYQV010000281.1 GCA_903928365.1 uncultured Flavobacteriia bacterium | reverse complement strand
TTACTCTGGGAGTTCCCATTCAAACACATCATGCGTTGCTCATTTAACTTAAAAACAGTCGCCATTGGATTGGAAGAAAGTAGTTGTGAGTTCGGAAATATGGAACAGTAGTATTCTGCTACTTCTTGCGCATTTTTGTCTACCCAAAGACATGGATGGATGGAAAGGTTCATGAGATAAAGATAAATAAGATCTCATAACCATATTAAAGGTCAACATTTTCTCATCTTCCTTGTTTGAAAGGTATGCGCCCTCCCATCAGCATCGTATGGTTCAAACGTGATCTGCGTTTCACCGATCATGAGCCGCTTTTCGAGGCGCAAAAGAGTGGTTTTCCTGTATTGTTGCTCTATTGTTTTGAACCATCTGTCATGGCCTATGATGATAGCGATGTGCGACATTGGCGCTTTGTCTACGAATCCTTACAGGATATGCAACAGAAGCTAACGAGCATCGACGTGCAATTGTATGTGTTTCATCAGGAGGTTGAAACGGTTTTTGAGGCGATCAACGAACAGTATGAAGTCAAGTATCTATTCTCCCATCAGGAGATCGGTAATCGGCTCACGTTTGACAGAGACCTGAGTATTAAATCGTTCTGTGAACAACACCAATGGAGCTGGAAGGAATTCAGAACCAACGGCATCATCCGAAAACTAAAGGACCGTTCCGAGTGGGACAAACGCTGGAAGGAAACGATGATGACTTTTCCCAAATTGGTGGATGAGCAGTTCCGTAATTATGTGAAGTTAGACACTTCATTTTACGAGAATTTGAAGGGTCCTGAATTGTCCTCGGAAATCACGACGCGAAATAAAAATTTCCAGGAAGGTGGTGAAACACTTGCCTGGCGTTACCTCGATAGCTTTCTTAAAGATCGCTATTCCAATTACAGCAAGCATATTTCCAAGCCCGAACTGAGTAGAAAAGGTTGTAGTCGTTTGTCGCCTTATTTGGCTTATGGGAACATCAGCATGCGCATGGTCTATCGCTATACGATGCAGCATTACGAGAAAGCACAAAATAAACGGGCGCTTTCCAATTTTATATCCCGTCTTCATTGGCATTGTCACTTTATCCAAAAGTTCGAGGATGAATGCCGGATGGAATTTGAGAATGTCAATCGGGCGTATGATCATATGGTGAAACCTCGTAATGAGGAGTTCATCAAAGCCTGGCAGGAGGGGAGAACCGGTGTGCCAATCGTGGATGCATGCATGCGCTGTGTGGTTCAAACGGGATATCTGAATTTCAGAATGCGGGCAATGGTGGTATCGTTCTTTGTATTTAATCTTTGGCAGGACTGGCGAAATTTACATTTTTTGGCGCGGCAATTTCTGGATTACGAACCGGGAATTCACTACCCACAGTTGCAGATGCAATCCGGAGTAACAGGCATCAACACGATACGCATCTACAATCCAATCAAAAATTCTGAAGATCACGATCCCGAAGGGGTGTTTATTCGGAAATGGGTTCCGGAGCTGGCTCAAATTCCCAATCACCTGATTCACGAACCCTGGAAATTAAGTGCAATCGAACAGGAATTTTATCAATGTCATATCGGGAAAGAT
>CAIYQV010000280.1 GCA_903928365.1 uncultured Flavobacteriia bacterium | reverse complement strand
TAAAATATCTCTCACCGTTAAGCTGCCTGAGAAATATTTTCCAAGTGTTTTCGTAAGCTTGAAATCCAGAGCATGTCTTGGCATTTCATAGATGTCTGGTCTTCCTTTTAGAATACCTGTTATGACCAATCTTGGCCCTTGTACGTTGTAGCTCACCGTTGCTGTTAGACCTAACGAATCCGCCTTGTAAGTCAATATACCATTGATAATGTATGGTGCCTGACCAAACATGGTGCGCTCAACGGTATCTACAGGAATATACAATGGCACATTGTTCGATTGGATAATTAAATCTTTCCGTACGTATTGTGAGTATGATTTAACAAAGGTCACATTGCTTCGAAATTCAAGGAACTTCCCAATCTGTTTTTTGCCTTCCAACTCGATTCCGGCCACATATGAGTTTTCATTGTTATCCCAAGTGATACCCGAACTACCAAATCCCATTTCAATGTGATTGGCGAATTGTTTGTAGAACGCACTGACCGATATATTATCATTGTTTTTGAAATAGGACTCAAAGCGTAAATCATAGTTGTCGACCTGAGTAATTTTCAAATTTGGGTTACCATAGATCAGTGTGCGGAATTCGTTATCGTATACGGCACATGCATTCATTTCACGAATCGAAGGCCTAGCTACCGTATGACTATAGTTCAAGCGTAAATTTGTGTTAACGCGTTCTTTGTTGCTCAATTTAAAGATCAGACTTCCAGAAGGAAGAAAGCTAAATTCATTAAGTACTCCAGGATTGATCAAGGGATACCCTGCAATGTTGATCCTTCTTCCGTCATCTTTAGCGTAACCTAATTCACGGTACATGTACACATCAGACCACTGATTAACCTTCTCCAACCTTAATCCACCATTGAATCTTAACTTCTTAAAAAGTTCGTAGTCGATCAATCCGTAACCGGCGTAAATAGAGCTGCTACCGATTGTCCAGTTCCAATCCCACTTTCTTTGTTCATAGAAATACCCCACTGTACCATTTTGCATCACAAATTTGTCTGCATTCAGGAAACTGTTCAAGTCATCATTCTGAAGCTGAGGATACGAGTTATTGTTACCCTGTGTCAGGAAGTACTCATTCATCAACGATTCTCTGTTGGCTCGTTGATAGGCTCCTCCAAACTTCAGTTTCCTCACCATTTTTTTCTCTGGATCAACAAGAGGTATTTCAAGTGATATTCTGGAATCCAAGAGGTCTTCATTTAAGTCTCTGTAGTAACGTCTGATACCCTCTCCCGCTGTTGGGGCGAACATGTAACTAAGCAAAGAGTCACCTTCGCGCTGCGCAGCATACTGGGTTAATTTAAAGTCCGGTGCCACGCTGCTTCCATCCGTGTAGGAAACATTCCAGTCCAACTTCATTTTTTTCTTAGGAAGGAAATGCTGAGAGGCGATTTGATACACCAACTGTTTTCGTTGCTCGTAGAAAATGTTCTTTCTAACCTTTATTTCCTGATTATCTGTACCGTCCCACTGCGTAGAAAAATTAGCAACATCATTGCTTCCCAACATGTTAGGCATGAAAAGAAAGGAGATTTTGTTGTTGTCATTTAATTTGTATGCCAGGTTACATAACACACTCCAGGAGTTGGTCTCACGACTGATCTTTGCATCGTCCACATATTCCACATCGTAATTCAATTCCTCCGGTCTGATCCTTTGAGAAATCCCATTTGCGTCATAGCGCACGGTATTTCCGTATCTGAATCCAATGATATACCCCAAAGGTTTCCCAAAAAGAGTGGTTTGATCTCCGATACTGAAGTTCTGAGAGATATTCAACGGTGCTTTTCGGAAAGTTGAGTTCCAGTTATTGGAAAAGCCGTTATTGTAGTCGGATCCATCCGGGTTGATCAGACTAAATGCTTTGGGTGCTAAATTGGTGTTGTACACATTCAACGCTGTCTGGTAGGCTGTCTGGTCGTACATTTGAGTCGGAGCCAATAAGCCCAACTGTACCAAGCCGAGTCGCATATATGTTTCTTCTTCCGGGCTTCCTTCTGACCACCCGGTAACACCCAGGCTCTCAAAATAACTTCCGAGTCCCAAAGCAACCATTTCCTGATAATTTGTGGGCTGTAAAACCGGGGCATCCAATGGTTGTGCATTGTCGCGAGACCTGAGGCCATTGTCATATCCCAACCAATCTGATGTGCTTCTTGCAGAAGTAATAAAATCTTTAAAAGTAGATTGCGTGTTGTAACCAACCTGGGTTTCCACATTGACCATCAACTTTTCCGGGTAATCTTTGGTTTCTACAGAAATATAGGCTCCTGTCCAGTCTCCGGGCAGATCCGGACTTGCGGTTTTGGTTATTACAACGTTGTCTACAAGACTTGTAGGGAAGATGTCCAGCTTAATGTTATTGGTGAGTGGATCGAGTGTCGGTATTCTTGACCCGTTTAATGTTGTTTTAACGTATCTGTCACCTATTCCGCGGACTGTGATCAAGCCACCACTTGTCGAAACACCCGAAACCCTTGCTACGGCATTGGTCACATTGGCATCACCCGTCCTTTTTATTGTTTCTGAGGAAATGTAATCGATGGTAGTTGCTGAATTGATCTTCAGTTTTTCCATATAGTAGTCATTGGCTTTCACCTGTTTGACAACTACTTTAACTTCTTTGATGTCCTTTACTTTAAAGGCTACCATAGAGAAATCTTTTACCAGGAGTCCGTCATTATTTAGTTGAACGCTTTCCTCTATCGTGTCCATTCCAACAAACGACAACACAATGGTTTTTCGATCCGCTGTTTTAAGTTGTAACGAATAATTTCCATCCAGATCCGTTTTTGTGCCCACTGCAGGTTCCCCTTTCACTGAAAGTCGAGCACCAATGATGGCTTCTCCATTTTCATCTGTAACCTTCCCGCGCATCGTTCCTTGAGAAAAGGCGCATTGAATGGAAAGTAACGCAATCAGGCACAAAAACGATTTCATAATAAACTGATTAAGATGACTTAGTTTTTAACCACCTGACGAATCCATTCCTGGTCACCTATATTCACCTTAAGTAGGTAAATACCTTTTTCATATGCGCCCAGATCTACTGAAGAAACAAGTTTACCATTACTTGTAGTGATCTTTTGCTCGCTCAATACTTGTCCGCTAAGGTTCAACAACGTCATTTTATCCGTTGAGGCACTCACTTTATAGTTAGACACGTAAACGGTTGTTTTTTCTAAGGTTGGGTTAGGGAATAATAGTAATTCCATACCGCTGTTTGAAAGTTCATCAAAACCTAGTCCTCCGGAAGTGGTATCTGTTACGACAGAAGTATAGATTAATGTCGAATCCTGAAGTTCATTTCCTACCGGATTGGAAGCAACAAATGTCTGACTTTCACCTACTATGGTGGTCCCAATCTGAACATTAAGCTGAAAACTGAAATCTCCGTCTGTGGTAAACTGTCCGAGCAACACAGTATTGCTGGCTGTCACCCCCTGCATTCCACCAAGTGCCGCAATAGCCGCGCCGTTGGTTAAAAAGGATCCACCTTCCGTTTGATCAAAAATATTTAATTCGTTAGTAAACCCCAAAGCATTCAGAGCGATTGGTGCTCCTGGTAATAATCCATCCTGAGCCCCTAGTCCGGTAATTGGCAGACCAGCACTTGCATCCGTATTTGCAAGAATTCCCTGATTGTTACCAATTGAACCATCTGTATCTTCTGTTTTCAAAACACCCATCATACCATTGGCAACTCCACCAATAGTAAAATACGAATCAATCAGCTGGGTATTCTTTTTTGTGTTATTGACACTTGTTCCATTGTAATAAGGCACTCCAAAATTTGGATCATTGTAAAATGCCGTAGTAGTTTCAACTCGGAAATCGTGATTGGCATTTCCAAACATCTGGATAACACTATAACCTGGAAGTAAATCGGCATATACTCTATAGGTCACTGATCCTACATGAAGCGGATATATTGCTCCGTTTGCATCTGCGTCCAACGAGTCTGCAATATCAGAAACATAGTATTTCTCCACTATTATACTTTCAAGACCATTTTGAGCATTGAGACCAAGAGTGGCGAATAATCCAAGAGTTAGTAACGTTTTTTTCATCTTTACTTATTTGTTTTTCTTTTTCGATTTTTTATTTGACATCACCAGAGTGGCATTTGTAAACTCTGAATCCTTAGGATTTCGGGCGACGTAGCGTTGAACTTTTCCTTCGGGAGTACCAATTTGAATATTCAGTTCATATTCGAGAGCGCCATCTGTAGTAATCTGTGCAATCAAAACCTTATTGTGAGACAAAGAATCCACACCCATGCTTCCCTTGCCCATGCATGCCCACGCGCCGTTGCTTACGACAAACTCACTTCCTCCCTTGTTGCCAAAGACCTGAATGACAGAATCCAAACCAAAAAAAGTATGCAAGGGCATATTTAACGTGTATTTTAAACCGTCGCGTTCACTTGGCAAGACTGGAACCTCCTTGGTGCGATTTATTAAATACCCGTTTTCAAACTCCACAAAACCAGAAGTATCGTCGTCTTCTTTTGGAATACCTAAAGACAATTCACTGGCAGAGCCCACGGATAGCCAGGAATCCAGCATCACCGTATTCTTGCCCAAACTTCTGCGAGGGATCACGCTGGCAACCACGCCTCCTTTGTCTGTATTATTGAAAAAGGACGTACTTGTTTTAATAAAGAGCGGATGTTCTTTCGATCCATAAGCCGCCTGAAAGCGATAACCCGGAAGAAGATCGACATAGATGCGGTAGGTAACAGCATTCTTTTTAAGTTCTCCTGCAAATGAATTGGCTGCCAAATCATTTTTTCCTGACATATAATATTGTTCCACGAGAATCCCTTCAAGGCCTTGCTGCTGTGTTTGAGCAACAGTAATAAATGAAGGCAAAACGGCAATAAGCAGGACGTATAATTTCTTGAGCATCTGAAAGGCGCTTTCTTCGCGATGCAAGATTAGACAGGATCGATGACCCCCCGATTAAGTGTAAATTATACTTAAGTTATGAATCAGGCGTGAAGATTAACTCTGGTTTAAGCCTGCATTTTTTAAAAATTAAGAATGCACCAAGCTTACTTCCCAATACAGAAGCGGGCAAAGATATTACCGAGCAGGTCATCTGTGGAGATATCCCCTGTGATCGTGCCTAAATGATACATCGCCTGACGAATATCCATGGCCACAAAATCTGCGGAAACCGCTGTATCAAGACCATGCAACGCTTTTTCGAGATCAATGCGCGTGTTCACGAGTGCTTCATAGTGTCGGGCATTGGAAACAATCGTTTCATCGGAGATGCTGAAATCGCCCATTACTTCAGACACTAAACGTTCTGTAAGGGTGTCGATTCCTTCACCGCTTTTTGCACTGATTTGTAGATCTGCTAACGAATTATTGATTTTTGAACCAATCACATCTGTTTTATTAGCCACCACCAGCACACATTTATCAGCGTGTTCCCTGCGAATGCTTTCGGCCCATTCAGATACCTTTTTCAAGGCCTCTTGGTTGCCGGCTTCTTCCATGCACAAGACGATCTTTGCCTGACGGATCTTTTCACGGGATCGTTCAATACCCAAAGCTTCAATCTCTTCTGCCCCTTCGCGTATTCCTGCTGTGTCTATCAAACGAAACAAAATCCCATCCAGGTTGAGTGTTTCTTCGATCACATCACGCGTTGTACCAGCAATATTGCTCACAATGGCACGATCTTCACCTAATAGTCGATTCAATAAGGTGCTTTTGCCTGTATTCGGTGCGCCCACGATCGCCACCGGAACACCATTTTTAATCGCATTTCCCAGTTCAAATGAAGAAGCCAATCGTGAGATGTAAGAAATCACCTCCTTCACGAGTGCTTTCAATTCCGTTCGATCTGCAAATTCCACATCCTCTTCTGCGAAATCCAGTTCGAGTTCAACCAATGAGGCAAAATGGATCAATTGATCACGCAAAGATTTCAACTCTGTGGAAAATCCTCCCCGTAATTGTTTCATGGCTACATCGTGCGCATTGCGGGTTTGGGAAGCAATAAGATCAGCCACGGCTTCCGCTTGAGACAAATCCAATTTACCATTCATAAAGGCTCGCATGGTAAATTCTCCAGGTTCAGCTAAGCGACATCCATTTTGAGAAAGCAATTGCAGAATCTGCTGCTGAATATAGGGGGAAGCATGGCAAGCAATCTCGACACTTTCTTCACCCGTAAAACTTTTACCGTTATGAAAGACCGACACCAATACCTCATCGATCAAATGGTGCTTTTCATCACTCATTACTCCGAAATGCAAGGTATGCGATGCCACATGCGAAAGTTTTTTGGAAAAAGATCGTTCCAAACTAGCAATCGCCTTGGGGCCGGAAATGCGGATCACAGCGATGGCACCCACTCCATTTGGTGTTGCCAAGGCACAGATCGTATCTGTAGATAAAGTTCCGTTTCTCACCTTGCAAAGGTACGCTGTTCCGTTTGAAAGGCTTATGTTAAGAGAATAATTCCTTCAGATTTCCTGTGATTTATGATTTCGTTATGGTATCGTAAATCATATAAACAAGCGGTCAAAGTGTTGTAATCTTTGCAAAAAAAACATGGCTACTTCTGTTATTCAGCATTTATTTCCAAATGGCAATTTCATATTAGGTCACCTTCATCATTCAGCCGATCGGCTACATTCTTTGAGTTTGCTTCTGGAGCAATTGGTACACGAAGCGGATTTAAACAAACGTAAAGACCTGATTGCACGCTCAGCTACTCTACACAAAGAAACGGTCAAAGAATCACGTGCCTTATTTGAAACCCTTTCCAAAAACCTGATCACACCCTTTGACCGTGAGGATATTTTTGCTTTGGGAAGTGGCATAAAAACTCTTTCCTCCAAAACAGACTCCTTAATCCGTTACATCGAACAAAATAAATGCGGTGAGGAGCAAAAGGGATTGACAAGCCTTAGTCAATCTTACCTCGAAGGAGCAACGGCACTGCTAAAAGTGATTCACGGACTTGAAAAGATGCGAAATCAAAAACAGACTTATGAGTTTATTCTGGATCTGCGTGATGCTCATAACAACATCAATGATCAATGTGAGGCTTATATGACGGAAAGTTTCAATGAGCTGGACAACATCAAAGAGATCCTGATCAATATTGACCTTTATGAGTACTTTGGCACATTATCGATGCGGTTTAAAGAACTGAGTCAGATTTCTGAGGGTTTTTATGTAAAATATGCCTGAAAACCAACATTAAAATTTAACGTCAAGTTAATTGGTCTTTAATTTATACCTAACTTTAGGTTTAAGTATCAAATTAAACTTTTCGTATGCGACTCCTTTTCCTCTTCTTTGCCTTATTACTGATCTCTTCCTGTTCTGTAACTCGCAACATCTCCACTGATGGCTTTACTATTGAAGGTAATGTGGTGTCCTACAAAGGGGCTGCCATGGCCGAGTTGGTAGGGGTAGAATTTGCCTTAGACAATGGGAAGTTCGTAAGGGAACTTACCTTCAAATTGAAAGAAGGATCTGACAACAGTGTCATTAATAACCTTATTGTGTTCTTGCATGAAAAACACCCAGACTATGAGATCGAGGTGGAGATAGATGTACAGCACTACAACGATTTAAAAAACTAATTAAAACGAACTTCTTGCTTTCGGGATCAGATCTGTTTTCATGACAGTGATGAAGATTGGGATTAAGCTTCCACAGGGCTTATAAAATCAGTAACATTATGTTTATGTTAAGAATGACTGCTTAGTTGTTTGAATCTTATACTTTTGAATCAAACAAATGATATATGGCATCTGGTCTATTAAAATTCTTTTTACCTAAAGACAGAGTATTTTACACTCTATTTGAAAACGCAAGCGCTAATCTGGAGACACTTGGAGCCAAATTGGTTCAACTCGTTAACGAACCAGATTACAATAAACGCGCGGCCCTTGTCAAAGAAATGGAAGATCTGGAGCACCAGAACGATTTGCTTACACACAACATATTCATTGAATTAGGTAAAAACTTCATCACTCCTTTTGATCGTGAAGATATCCATAGCCTTGCTTCGGCATTGGATGATATCGCAGACTACATCTACGCATCGGGGAAAAAGATCAATTTCTACAAAATCGATCCTACCACCGACTCCGGAATTCAGAAAACGGCAGACTCTATCCAACAAGCGGTACTTGCAGTAAAAAGCGCGGTGGTGGAATTGCGCAACCTTAAAAACACTCAAAAGATCGTTGAATGTGTGATCAAGATCAATAGTATTGAAAACACGGCGGACGAAATCTTCGATCTGAGTATTGAAAAATTATTCGATTCGAATGCGGACGCGAAAGAGCTCATTAAAAAACGTGAGATCTATCAAACCCTGGAAACAGTAACGGACAAGTGTGAAGATGCCGGAAATGTGATCGAATCGATCGTAGTGAAATACGCTTAATTTCAGTTTTAAATAGAACGCGTATGTTATCGTTATTAATAGTCATCATAATCATCGCCTTGTTGTTTGACTTGGTGAATGGCTTTCACGATGCTGCTAACTCGATCGCTACGGTAGTTTCTACCAAAGTGCTGACGCCTTTCCAGGCTGTAGTTTGGGCAGCCGTGTTCAACTTTGCAGCCTTCTGGGTTTTCGATATGAGTGTCGGGAACACCGTGGCTAAGACGGTAGACAATTCCGTGATCGATCTTTGGGTGATTCTTGCGGGACTTCTTGCAGCAACAGCCTGGAACTTGCTTACGTGGTGGCTTGGACTTCCTTCCTCTTCTTCTCACACGCTGATTGGAGGATTTGCCGGAGCAGCCATCGCACATGCCGGATTCGATGTACTAAAATGGGAAGAAATCATTAAGCCCATCCTTTTTATTTTCCTTGCACCGGTTATCGGTGGTATTATTGCATTCATTATTGCTTTAGTCACCATACAACGATCCTTTATTAAAAAGATCGGTTTCTCGATTCTATTATCCGCTATAACTGTTTACTCCTCCTGGTACTACAAAGACTTTATTGATCTGAAACCTATCATGATCTGGATCATTGGTGTTACATTGGGCACCTTTGTTCTTGTTTACATAGGCTACCAACTTATTCATGGTCGCCGCCAAACAGCGGTAAAAGAGTCAACCATGTACAAACGCCTGCAACTATTGTCTTCTGCAGCATTCTCCCTCGGACATGGTGGGGCAGACTCACAAAAGGTAATGGGTATCATCTGTGCCGCGTTGATCGTTTTTGCGAATGGAGTACGTGATGGAAGCGCCGATGTGAAAGAAGTTCCTGATGCATTGAAATGTGCTGAAATCGTTCAGATCAAATTTCATGATAAAGAAGGGAGGATCAAAAAATTCAAGCCTAGCTTGGTCATTGCTGAAGGCCACGTTTACTATACAGACGGAAAAAACATCTTAGACGGCGAGACGAACAACAAGCTTTTCGAAAATAAAAAATTAGTTTCCGGAACAGATTTAAAAGCGCCTTTCTTCCAGATGTTGAAGAAAGAAAAAATCAAATCTGACGACTTTGACAAGGCATTGAAAACCTTAAGCCCGCTTTTGGTATACACGAAGAAAAAAGAGATTCACGATCTGGAAACTGATGCGATGATCTTTGACGGAAAAGCGTTGGATACTTCTTACCGTTATGCAGGCTTCTTCACCAAATACGTTGATGAAAAATCGTTTGAACTATTGGGAGACCACAAGATCGAAACCAAAGTGAACAACGATTCCATGCCTTGGTGGATTGCCTTTGCCTGTTACATGATGATCGGACTTGGAACCCTAATGGGCGGTTGGAAGATCGTTAAAACAATGGGAACCAAGATCACAAAAGTGACACCACTTGAAGGAGTGTGTGCGGAAACAGCAGGGGCTTTGACGCTCTTTACGGTTTCGCAATTCGGTATTCCTGTCTCCACCACTCATACGATTACCGGCTCCATCATTGGTGTGGGCGCAACCAAACGTTTAAGCGCTGTGCGATGGGGGGTGACCGTGAACTTACTTTGGGCCTGGATTCTGACCATTCCTGTAAGTGCGGTGTTAGCTGCTATATTCTATTATGTTATAAAATTGTTCAATTGATTTTTTGAACGAATACTTTTCAAAGGCTGTTTCTAGGAGACAGCCTTTTTAGTTTCTTAACCTTTATCAACTTTTTTATGGCAACCTTGTTTTACATTTGACGAGCAAAAACAAATCATATGTCACTTAGACGGACATTTCTAAAAAAGATCGGTCTCGGCTTCTTCACCATGCCGCTGATCAGCTGGAATTCAAACGAAAAAGAACAAAATATGGCTTCGAAAATAGTACAGATCAAACCACTCGGATTTCAATGGGAAACTCAAGATCCATTCTTGTTTTGTGTACATCATGAGGATCATTATCCAAAAGGCAATGAGCAGTTGGGCCCCGACACTTCGCTTTCCGGAAGATACCTGGGTCAAGATTTTATTGTGAAAGATGGATTCCGCATGTACCACGGAACAGAAGTGCCGGGTTTTCCCGGTCACCCGCACCGAGGGTTTGAAACCATCACTGTTGTCCGTGAAGGATTGGTAGATCATGCAGATTCAACGGGCGCGTGCGGACGATACGGCAACGGCGACGTGCAATGGATGACAGCAGGAAAAGGCGTTCAGCATTCTGAGATGTTCCCATGCCTAAATGCAGACAAAGACAATCCGCTTGAGTTGTTTCAGATCTGGCTCAACCTTCCTGCAAAAAGTAAAATGGTTGAACCGCATTTCAAAATGCTCTGGAGTGAAAACGTACCGAAGAAAACATACAACGACACGAGCGGATATGCTACTCATCTAGAGGTGCTCGTGGGTTCGTTTCAGGAATTGAAAGCATCAAGTGCGCCACCGAATTCTTGGGCCGCAACGGATATAAATGAAGTAGCTGTTTGGAATATCCAACTGGAAGCCCATGCAACATTTAGTTTACCCGCTGCCGGGAAAGGCATCAATCGAACGGTTTATTATTACTTCGGTAATGATCTTCAAATCGAAGGACAAGTAATTCCGAATTACCATGCGGTGATCGTAGATGCCGAACAAGAACTCACCTTACAAAATGCGGGAGAACTAGCCAAAATACTCGTTCTACAAGGAAAACCCATTAATGAACCGGTGGTTCAGCACGGGCCTTTCGTGATGAATTCCAAAGATGAGATCTATCAAGCCTTTACAGACTACCAACGTACCTTGTTCGGTGGTTGGCCCTGGCCAAAGAATGATCAAGTGCATGCGCGTGAATTGGGACGTTTTGCCAAACATTCGGATGGAACAGAAGAGGTGAAAGGATGAATGCAAAGGACAACGATTTTATTCAGAAAAGAACTTCACTTTAAAGAGGAAACGTATAAAACAATATCGGCCGACTGGATTTGATCCCGCCGGCCGATTTCAGTTTAGATTTGGAGACTCCTCTTTAGTTTTTGGGAACGAAATGAAATTCATGTCGATCACTTCCGTTCTCAAAGAAATACCAGAACTCTTTCTTTTTAAGTTTCAACACTTCAATATCAGAACTTGAGACAGTACTGGATTGTGCTGTTAATTGCAAACTGCTCACACCATCTATCTTGATCTGCTTCGTGTCAGACTTCAATGTCCAGGAACCTGTTTGATCCATTTGATTTCCATCAAAGACATACGATCTCAAAAGCGTTCCGTCCTCATTAAACGTTTCTTCAAATCCTGAAATAAGCAGTTGAGACGTTTCGTCGTTACCATTTCTGAGATACGTATCCAACACCCATGTTTGACGTGTCAGATTTTTGTCGGCACTATTGACAAATCCACCCTCGTCGAAACGTTTACAAGAACTCAATCCGACAAGAATTAAGGTAAAAAAGACGATTTTTTTCATACTCTTTGTGTTTGGTTTCATTTATAACTATTGTAAAAACGTTTTTTGATCAAAAAGGTTTGATTTCGGAATAATTTTTTTTCTCCCATTTTCTGAATTGACACCTGACTAATCCATTGACAAACGACATTACTTCTTGTTGTAAAACCACTTGCGTTTACTGATAATCTCGTTTTCAGAATCTTCTATGTGCGCTTTCTGTAAAACATTATTGCCTGAATAACAACTCCAGAAACAAAATATACCAAAACGAGAACATAAAAAGGAATTCCGGCAAATTAATAATCTTCAGAATCTCCTTGAATTGCCTTCCCTGTTAATACTGAGATTAAAGCGAACCCGGCATGAAACAGTTGAAATTTAAAGAAGTTCAACTGTTTACTTGTCAAATAGAAGTAGCTGATCAACAGGTAGGGTAAGGATGCTATTCCTTCTACAAGCACATATATCAATATCAGTAATGGTTCTGGTCCTGCAAAAGAACAACATACAAGACTGCCCATGAGTAATGTAAAAAGCCATGACATTATGGTTTCACGCTTCGTCATTTTCGTTTCTTTTGAAAAAAATCCAGCATCAACTGTGAACATTCTTTTTCTAGAATACCGTTCGTGACGAGTGTCTTTGGATGATATAACTGATTTTGAAAACGTCCCGCGCCTCTTTTTTCGTCCCGTGCACCAAAAACGATCTTATCTATTTGCGACCAGTAAAGGGCTCCCGCGCACATCACACAGGGTTCAATGGTTACGAATAAGGTACAGCCGGACAAATACTTTCCTCCCAAATATTCGGATGCTGCGGTAATGGCTTGCATTTCTGCATGGGCCGTCACATCGTGCAGGTGTTCCGTAAAATTGTGCGAACGCGCGATCACCTGATTGTTGGCTACCACCACGGCTCCCACAGGCACCTCATCCGCGTCGAAGGCCTTTTGTGCTTCCATTAAGGCCTGACGCATGAAATATTCATCATTGTAAGGAGAGATCATACTCATCTTTTGTTCAAAATTAAACGTTTGAACGAAACACTAAAACTTTGTCTAAATTTGAGTCACATTCACAACTATGGCAAC